>JAJZUU010000055.1 GCA_021848325.1 Pseudomonadota bacterium
CCTCCGCCAGTTGCGGATGGCGGGCGAGTTCGATCAACTGCCCCGGATCGGTGTCGATCAGGCCGTGGTCGGCGGTGACGATCACCGTGCTGCCGCTGCCCCGGATGGCATCGAGAAAGCGGGCGAAAGGAAAAAGGGGCCGGAGGGATTATAATGTAGGCAATTGTCGGGCGCTGCTATCATTGTCCACCCACTTTCGGCGATGCGAAAGGATTTGCCAATGCCACGTCGTGCAAGGATGTACATTGCGGACTTGCCGTATCACATAATGCAGCGTGGTAACAACCGACAAGCCTGTTTCCTCGAACCCGAGGACTACCTGTTCTATCTGGAATTGTGGCGGCAACTTGCCCGCCGCTACGGCGTAGCGGTGCATGGCTACGTCCTGATGACGAATCACATCCATTTCTTGGTGACACCGGAAACAGGCACGTCGATCTCACGCACCATGAAGGACGTCGGCAGTCGCTACGCGCAGCACATCAACAAGACCCACCGCCGTACCGGCACCCTTTGGGAAGGGCGCCACCGGGCCAGCCTGGTCCAGTCCGAGCGCTATCTGCTTACCTGCATGCGCTATATCGAACTCAATCCCGTGCGCGCCGGGATGGTGTCCCGGCCCGAGGAATACGGCTGGTCCAGCTACCATAGCAACGGCCGGGGTGATACGGGCTGGCTCACACCCCACGACGAATACCGCCGACTGGGGGCTACCAACGAGGAACGGTGTGGTGCCTACCGGGAACTGTTCGCGGCCCAACTGAGCGAGCAGGATTTGCAGTTGATGCGAAACGCCGCACATTATTGTCAACCAGTGGGTGACGATCGATTCCGGCAACAGATAGAAGCAAAGTATGGGATACGACTTGGCTACATGAAACGCGGGCGACCGCGGTCAAATGGGGGAGGGTTGCCTATATTTTAATCCCTCCGTCCCCTTTTTATCTTTATCCCTCCGTCCCCTTTTTATCTTTTTACTTTTTACGGATCATGACCTGGAGCTTCAAGGCCTGGCGCCGGAACAGGGTGTTGCGCCGGGCGCGCCTGCCGCTGGGGCTGTGGCAGGCGGTCATCGCGCGTCATCCGGTCTTCCGTGGCCTGTCCCGGGAAGAACTGGAGCGGCTGCGGCAACTGGCCATCCTGTTCCTCCACGAAAAGCAGATCACCGCCGCCGGCGGGGCCGCTGTGGGCGAGGAGTTGCGCCTGGCCGTTGCGGCCCAGGCCTGCCTGCCCATACTCAACCTGGGCCTGGACTGGTACCGGGGCTGGGTGTCGGTGATCGTCTACCCGGCCGCGTTCGTGCCGCGTCACGAACATACCGACGAGGCGGGCGTGGTGCACGTTACGCGGCGCCCCCTGAGCGGCGAATCCTGGCTGCGGGGGCCGGTGGTGCTGTCGGCGGCGGACGTGGAATGGAGCGGGGGCGGCTTCAACGTGGTGATCCACGAGTTTGCCCACAAGTTGGACATGATCAACGGCGCGGCGGACGGGTTTCCTCCCCTGCATCGGGGTATGAACGCGGCCACCTGGAGCGCCGTCTTTTCCGAGTCCTACCGGGATTTCTGCGGCAAGGTGGAGGCGGGGATCGACGGCGGCCTCGACCCCTACGCCGCGGAGAGCCCGGGTGAGTTCTTCGCCGTGCTGAGCGAGGCGTTTTTCGAAATCCCCCTGGTGCTCAGGGGAGCCTATTCCGCTGTCTACAGCCAGCTTGCGGCCTTCTACCGCCAGGACCCGGCGGCTCGCACCCCGTGGGGCGCGGGGCAAAGACCGGGGGGCTGACGCGGGCCGCAACACAGGCGGGGTGGAAACCCGTTGCGCTCTCTGTTACATTCCACTATGACAAGGGCTTCGATCCCGCCAGACGGCGGGCGTAGACGGCGCCATCTCCGGGAGAAAAAACGCGCATCATGGCACATGTGGTAGTCGTCGGGGCGGGAATCGCCGGCGTTCCCGCAGCTTATTCCCTGAAGGCCAAGCTGGGCCCTCAGGACAGGATCACTGTCATCTCCGACAGGGACTACTTCCATTTCGTGCCATCCAATCCATGGGTCGCCATGGGCTGGCGCAAGCGGGGCGACGTCGCCTTTCCCATCGGCCCCTATCTGGCCGGGCGCGGCATCGACTTCGTGTGCCAGTCTCTGGAGCGCATAGCGCCGGAAGCGAACCAGGTGCATCTCGCGGACGGAAGCGCGGTGGAATACGATTTCCTGCTGCTGGCCACCGGCCCGAAGCCCGCATTCGGGGAAATCGAAGGGATGGGGCCGGAGGGCGGGTATACCCATTCCATCCTTCACATCGAGCACGCCGTCAAGGCGTTCGCGGCCTACCGGGAATTCCTGAAAGACCCGGGCCCCATCATCGTCGGCGTGGCCCAGAACGCCGCCACCATCGGCCCGGCCTACGAATTTGCCTTCCTGGCGGACGCAGACCTGCGGCGCCGCAATATGCGCGACCAGGTACCCATTACCGTGGTGACCCCGGAGCCCTACGTGGGACATCTCGGCGTGGGGGGCAAGGGCGAGACCCGCGGCCTGCTGGAGACCGCCCTGCATCACCACGGCATCGCCTTTGTCTGCAATGCCAAGACCTTGCGGGTGACACCGGGCCAACTCCACATCGCGCAGTACGACGCCGATGGCACCGTTCAGACGGCGCACACGTTGCCGTTTGCCTTTTCCGTCTACTGGCCGCCCTTCCGCGGCGCGGATGCGCTGGCGAACAGCCCCGGGCTGGCCGACGGGCGCGGATTCGTGACGGTGGACGAATACCTGCGCAGTCCCGGCCATCCGAACATCTTCGCCGTGGGGTTGTGCCGCGCCCATGGGGTGACGGCACGGACCCCGATCCCGGTGGGTCCGCCGGAATCGGTCTATTCCATCCAAAACGACGTGGATACCGCCGTCGCCAATATTGCGGCCGCCCTGAAAGGGGAGGCGCCGGCCAGCGCCGCGCCGCGTCGGGCGCAATGGCTGAGGGACATGGGCGAGACCGGAGCCAGCTATCTGACCGCGCCGCAGATCCCGCTGCGGGACATCAACTGGCTCAAGGAAGGATGGTGGGTGCACATGGCCAAGGTGGAATTCGAGAAATACTTCCTCGACAAGATCAAGCTGAAACCGGCCGCGGGCTCCCCGGGCTGGAGCACCCATGTGGCGACGGCCCTGACCCGACGGCAGGTGCAGCGGGGCGGCGGCGCGGCGCGAGAGGTGCCGGGCCCTGCCATGAGGCCGTTCGAGGTGCCGCTGGAGCGGGATCTGTCGATCGAACTCAAGGCGCTGGCCAAGGCCCTCGACGTGGCTGCCAATACCCTGGCCGGGGAGTTGCTCAATGCGGCGATCCTGGATGCTCGGCTCTACCTGAGCGAGGAGGTCCTGGCCCTGACACAGCAGGTGCGCCGGGAACTGCTTGCCGACGGCTGGCCGGAAGGCCCGGCGGACACATGAGCCGTTGTCAGACGGGGCGCACCGTGAACTCTGCAATGCGCAGGGCCACCTGCCCGTACCACTCCCGATCCGGGTCTGACGGCGAGAACGCCGCCAGGGCCGGGTCGGCGCATCCCTGGCCGCGGAACTCCTGCAGCACGTAGCGCTTGGCCCCCAGCCCGGCCAGGGCCTCGGCCAATTGCAGCACCTCGGCCCGTTCCAGCAACGAGGGGTGGAAGGTGGTGCGAAACTCGTGGGCCACCCCGCTTTCCAGCAGCAGCCGCGCACCGGCCAGGGCCTTGGCGCCGCTGCCCGGCACCCCGGTTATCCTGGCGTAATCGTCGAACGGCGCCTTGAGGTCCATGCCGACCCAGTCCAGCAGGGGAAGCAGGCGCTCCAGCCTGGAAGGATATGCGCCCCCGGTGTGCAGGCCCGCCTTGAACCCCAGGTCGCGCACGTCGCGGATGGCCTGTTCCAGCCCCGCCTGCAGCAGGGGCTCGCCGCCGCTGAACACCACCGCGTCCAGCAGGCCGATCCGGCGCTTGAGGAACGCGAGCACGCGGTCCCATTCCAACTGCGAGGTCTGCCCCACCGGCTGCAGGTGCGGGTTGTGGCAGTAACCGCAGGACCAGGGGCAGCCCTGGCAGAATACCACCGCCGCCAGGCAGCCGGGGTAGTCGGTGGTGGTGAGCGGCGTCAGACCGCCCACCTGCAACAACTGCAATTCCCTTATCCCCTGACCGTGGCGGGCTCGCAGAAATACTTGCGCTCGTAGTGTTCGCCCTTCTTGCCGATGTTGAAGGACGCCACCGGGCGGTGGTAGCCCATCACCCGGGTCCATACCTCGCAGGGCTGGCGCTCCTCGTCGCGCAGGGCGAGTTCTTCCGCTTTCAGACAGGACAGATCGGACAGGTCGGTCATGGTTGCCTCCTAAGATATTGGGATGGTTTCATGCGCTCGCCAGACGCCGGCGTTTCTCCGCCAGCCGCTCCTGGTCGCACTTGGGACAATACGGGTGTTCGCCGGCCAGGTAGCCGTGCTTGGGACAGATGGAAAAGGTCGGCGTCACCGTGATATAGGGCAGGGTGAAGCGCTCCAGGGCGCGCCGCACCAGGGTCTTGCAGGCGTTGCCGCTGGAGATGCGCTCCCCCATGTACAGGTGCAGAACCGTGCCGCCGGTGTACTTGCGCTGCAATTGGTCCTGCCGCTCCAGGGCCTCGAACGGGTCGTCGGTGAAGCCCACCGGGAGCTGGGAGGAGTTGGTGTAATAGGGCATCTCCGGGGTACCGGCCTGGAGGATGTCCGGATAGTGCTTCCGGTCTTCCCGGGCGAAGCGGTAGGTGGTGCCTTCCGCCGGGGTGGCCTCCAGGTTGTACATGTGGCCGGTCTCCTCCTGGAACCGGACCATGCGTTCCCGCATGTGATCCAGCAGGCGGCTGGCGAAGGCGTAGCCCCATTCGCTGGTGATGTCGTGCCGGTCCCGGCTGAAGTTGCGGATCATCTCGTTGATGCCGTTGACGCCGATGGTGGAGAAGTGGTTGCGCAGCGTCCCCAGGTAGCGCTTGGTGTAGGGGAACAGGCCCGCGTCCATGTGGCGCTGGATCACCTTGCGCTTGATCTCCAGGGTGTTTTTCGCGATTTCCAGGAGTTCGTCCAGACGCCCCAGCATGCCTGCCTCGTTGTCTTGGAACAGGTAACCCAGGCGGGCGCAGTTGATGGTCACCACCCCCACCGATCCGGTCTGCTCGGCGGAGCCGAACAGACCGTTGCCGCGCTTCAGCAGTTCCCGCAGATCCAGTTGCAGGCGGCAGCACATGGAGCGGATCATGTTTGGCTTGAGGTCGGAGTTCAGGAAGTTCTGGAAATAGGGCAGGCCGTATTTGGCGGTCATATCGAACAGCAGCTCCGCGTTCTCGCTGTCCCAGGGGAAGTCGGTGGTGATGTTGTAGGTGGGGATGGGGAAGGTGAACACCCTGCCCTTGGCGTCCCCCGTGGTCATGACCTCGATATAGGCGCGGTTGATCATGTCCATCTCGCCCTGCAGCTCGCCGTAGGTGAACGGCATCTCCCGGCCGCCGATGATGGGCACCTGCTCCCGCAGGTCCTCCGGGCAGGTCCAGTCGAAGGTCAGGTTGGTGAAGGGGGTCTGGGTGCCCCAGCGGGATGGCACGTTCAGGTTGTAGATGAGTTCCTGGACATACTGCTTGACCTCCCGGTAGGACAGGCTGTCCTTGCGGATGAAGGGGGCCATGTAGGTGTCGAAGGAGCTGAATGCCTGGGCCCCGGCCCACTCGTTTTGCAGGGTGCCAAGAAAGTTGACGATCTGGCCCACCGCGCTGGACATGTGCTTGGGCGGCCCCGCCTCCACCTTGCCCGGGACCCCGTTCAGGCCCTCGGTGAGCAAGGTGCGCAGGGACCAGCCGGCGCAGTAGCCCGCCAGCATGTCCAGGTCGTGGATGTGGATGTCGCCCCCCCGGTGCGCCTCGCCCGCTTCCGGGGCATAGACGTGGTTGAGCCAGTAGTTGGCCACCACCTTGCCGGAGACGTTGAGGATCAGCCCCCCCAGGGAATAGCCCTGGTTGGCGTTGGCGTTGACCCGCCAGTCCATCTGCTCCAGGTATTCGTTGATGGAACTGGCCACGTCCACCACGGTCTTGCGGTCCTGGCGCAGCTTCTGGTGCTGCTCGCGGTAAACGATGTAGGCGCGGGCGGTCTTGAGGTGGTTGGCGGAGATCAGCACCTGCTCCACCACGTCCTGGATGCGCTCGATATGGGGCGGTTCCGCACGGTATTTGTGGATCAGCACCTTGATTACCTGGGCGGTGAGCAGGGCCGCCTCGGTGTCCTCGAACTCTTCGGCCGCCTGGCCGGCCCTGCGGATGGCGGAACGGATCTTGTCCCCGTCGAACGGCGCACGCGTTCCGTCCCTTTTGGTGACCGACTGGGGCAGGGAAGCGACGGATTGATCGGAAATTGCGGTAGTCTCGGTTGCCATTAATCCTCCTTGGCGATAAGCGGAACAGTCAGTGACGCCCACCGGGGTTTGCGTTGCGCCGGCAGGGCCGGGGCGTGCAAACCACAAGATATTGTAGTTCTAAGCATGAAATATACACCCTGTAGTAGGTGTGTCAAGAAGAGTTTGAGATTTTTTTATCGCGGGATGAAACGTTTTTATGGACGCGCCGCCGGGCGGCGCGTCCGGCGGGGGATCAGCGCTGCTGGGGCGCGGGGGGAAGGGCGCGGCCGCCGCGGCGGAACATCCGGTCCTTCGCCCCGGCCAGCACCCTGGCGGGGTGGAGCATGGCCAGGTCGAGGGGCGGAAGTTCCAGGGAATCCAGGGTGTTCTTGACGAACAGGCCCAATTCCGTGTCCCCCTCCATCACCAGGCGGCGGTTGAAGAACAGGGTGTCCGGGTCTTCCTTGCGCAGCCCCAGCATCAGGAAGTCGTAGGCGCTGGCGCTGATGGTGAGGTCGGCCGGCGCCGGGGAGGAGCGAGGCACGAAAGCGGTGGGGGTGAGCGTGAAGCGGAAGCTCACCCCGGCGTCGGTCACCCGGATGCACACCTGCTTGCCGTGCAGCGGTTCCAGGTCCGCCGGCCGCACGTGCTGCGCCAGCACCGCGTTGAGAAAGGTGGTGAAGAACAGCGAGTGGGGATAGCCGGGAAGCAGGGAAACCAGGCGGCCCAGCGGCTTGGGCAGGAGAAAGGGCGATGTCTTCATGTCGGTGTCAGTCCTTGGCAAGTTCATCCATAGTACCGCAAGCCGCGCCGCCGGGCACGCGGCGCATGACCCGCCGCAACAACTCGACGTCGAGCCGGGCCTCGGCCCGGAAGTGGCCGGCGTAGGCGGCATCTTCCTGTTTCAGTTCATAGCAGTTGGCGCCGGCGATGTCCATCAGGACGGCGGGCATCCCCGCTTCCTGGAACGCCCGGTGGCGTTTCACGAAAAAGCTGCCGCAGCACATCCCCAGGTAGGCCCGGGTGCCCCCGGCGCGCAGGATCGCGAGGGTGGCGACCAGATGCTCGTAGCTGGTGACGGTGACCACCTGCATGCCGCGCTCCCGGGCCAGCCGGTAGGCCTCTCCCACCTCGCAGCGGCCGCACTCCGGGCAGCCGTCCCGGTGGCGCCATTTGCACCAGGCGGGCTTGGCGCAATAGGGCACCAGCATGGCCCCGGCCTGTTCCAGGATGGCATCCGCCGCGCAGGCGGCGTCGGGGCCGTACAGCATGAGCTTGCCCGCCCCCTGCCCCAGTCGGCCCTCCAGAAACGCCGTCTCCAGGGCGAGATGCAATACCCGGGCCAGGTCCCCGGCGGCGAACCCGGTCATCTCCGGCGGGTGGCGGCGCAGCAATGCCCCCACGGTGGGCTGCGCCAGGCGCGGGTGCAGCCCGCTCAACCCTTGGCCCAGCCGTTCCAGCAGATCGGCGGGGTGCAGGTGAACGTCGCCGGCGAACTGCACCCCGATCATCCGCCGGCCGGCCGGGTCAAGTTGCGCCCGCGCCCGCAGCACCCCGCCCGGCGTCCGGTGCACGGCCTCCGCGGCGCCGTGCCCGCTCCAGTCGATCAGATGGGCAAACCCTTGCTCCTCGGCGGCGCTGTATCGGACGCCCAGGGTGTCCAGCGTCTCGGGGCCGGCGGGTCGGCACGCAAGCCCCAGTTCGGCGGCGATGCCCTGCTCCAGGGCGGCGGTGATCCGGCGCGGCTCGGGCAGATGTCCCAGGCACTGCCCCAGGGTGGTCAGACGCTCCCGGGCGCAGGCCACACCGTCCGCGGACAGCTTTTCGGTGGGGACCCGCAGCGCCTCCAGCATCGCCCGGATGTCCGCGTCCAGCAGCAGGGTCGCTTGCAGCAGAAGCGAGTCCCCGGCGCGGGCGGCGAAGGCGGAGGCGATCTTGCGGCCGTCCAGTTCCAGGTCGTTGGGGGCCTTGTATTCCGCAACGACCCCGAGCTGCGCCAGCCCCCCGGCCAGGGCGCGGCAGAAGCGCTCCAGCGCGGCAGCGAGACCGGGAAACGAGTCCTGCCGGACCAGCAGGCTCACACCCAGTTGCCCCTGATCCAGGTAGAGCGCGCCGCCGCCCGTGACGCGGCGCGCCGTCTCGATGCCGCGGGCGCGGCACCAGTCCAGCCGCAGTTCCCGGTCGATGGCCTGGTGGCGCCCCACGCAGGCCGTGGGCCGGCTGCGGTGGAAGCGCAACAGGTCGGGGCAGCCGCCCGCCCGGTGCAGCGCCAGCAGCTTGCGGTCGATGGCCAGGTTTTCGGCGCCGCCCCGCAGGCCGCTGTCCAGCGCCGCGACGGCGGTTAGGGTGCGGCCATCCACCGGTGCTGTTCCTGTCCCGGCTTGCCGTGCCAGTAGCCGTTGCAGGCCTGGTCCGGCATCAGCCGGGCCATCTCCGCTGCGGCCGCCTCCGGCCCGGTTCGCTCCTCCAGACAGTCCCGGAACAGCCGGACGATCTCCCCGGTGTGCCGGGCCTGGGGGCTGACCCGCACCACCTTCACCCCCAGGCCGCCCATGGCGGCAAGCTCGTGGATCAGGCTGTAGACGCTGGCCGACTGGGTCTGGGTGCCGTTCAGCACCAGGAAGGGCTGTCCCTCCCGGGTCTTGAGGCCGAGTCCGTCGGGATGCTCCATGCAGCGGAAGCGGCAATCGTCCTTGGGCAGGTTGTGGTGGCGCGCGGTGAAACAGCGCGCGGAAAAGGCCAGCGGCAGCCGGCCGTAGGCGAATACCTCGGTCTCCATGTCGCCGGGGCAGTGCGGCAGCATCTGTTCCAGGGCGCCGCGGGACATCTCCACCGGGATGACCCAGCGCCGGGCGCCCAGTTCCGCCAGCAGGGCGAGGGTTTGCGGGTTGTAGGTGTTGAGGTGGGGACCGGCCACGAACGGGACCTTGCCCGCCAGCAGGCCGAGCGCCCCCAGGTCGTTGGCCTCGACCGCGAAGTGGCCGTTGCCCGTAATCCTGCGCAGGGTCTTGAGGTCCGATTCGGATTCCAGCAGGGCCTGGGTGGACAGGACCACCTCCTTGCCCGCGTCGGCCAGCCGCTGTGCCAGCCCCAGCCAGTCGTCCAGGCGCAGGGAATGGCGGCGCGAGCACACCGCCTCCCCCAGATACACCACGTCCGCGGGAGAAGCGGCGACCTCCTCGTAGAATTCCAGGAGGCGCTCCCTTTCCCAGTAATAGAGCACCGGTCCGACGGCGAGTTTCATGTTTATTTCCAGGGACGGTTGTAGGCGCCCAGGGTATGCTGCTGGCCCTCGGCCACGTTGGCCAGTTGCGCCATCCATGAGTTGTTGACGGCGTAGCGCTCCGGGGCCCGCAGGCAGGCGTCGATGGCGGCGCGCCAGACCCGGGTCACCTGCTGCACATAGGCCAGGCTGCGCTGGCGCCCTTCGATCTTGATCGCCCGCACCCCGATGCGCACCATCTCCGGCAGCAGTTCCAGGGTATTCAGGCTGGTGGGCTCCTCGATGGCGTAGTAGGTCTCTCCGCCCACCTCGAAACGGCCCTTGCACAGGGTGGGGTAGCCGGCCCCCTCGCTGGCGTCGTAGCGGTCGATCAGCACGCCGTTGAGGCGCGCCTCCAGCCCGGCGGGGGTTTGCTGCCAGCGCACCGCCTTGGCGGGAGAGCACACCCCGCAGGTGTTGGGGGACTCGCCGGTGACGTAGGAGGAAAGGGCGCAGCGGCCCTCCACCATGACGCACAGCCCGCCGAAGCCGAACAACTCGATCTCCACCGGGGTGTTCTTCACCACCTGCTCCACCTGGGCCAGGGACAGCACCCGCGGCAGCACCGCCCGGCTCACGCCGAACTGCCGGTGGCAGAAGTTGATCGCCTCGTAGTTGGTGGCCGAGCCCTGCACCGAGAGATGCAGGCGCAGTTGGGGGTAGGTGCGGGCGGCGTAGCCCATGAGCCCCAGGTCGGCTACGATCAGCGCGTCTATCCCCAGTTGCGCCGCCTTGTCCACCGCCCCCTGCCAGCGTTCCCAGTTGCCCGCCTGGGGGTAGGTGTTGAGGGCGACCAATACCTTCGCCCCCCTTTGGCGGGCGTAGCGGATGCCCTCGCGGGCGGTCGCCTCGTCGAAATTCAGGCCGGCGAAGTTGCGCGCGTTGGTGTTGTCGCGGAAGCCGATGTAGACGCAGTCCGCCCCGTTGTCCACCGCGGCCTTGAGGGCGGGCAGATTGCCCGCCGGGCAGACCAGTTCCAGCACCGGGTTAGGCGACATGCTTGAGCCCTCCGGCGGGGCGGGCGAACTGCCCCTGGCGGTGGTTGCGCCGCCGCAGTTCATGCTCGATGCCGTTTAACACATTCCACTTGTGGGCGCACCATTCCGGGGCGAGCAGGATGTCCGGCGGCGACGTCCCGGTGACCCGGTGGAACACCACGTCTTGCGGCGTGCGCTCGATCAGGTCGGCGGCGATACGGATATAGGCCTCCAGGGTCAGGGGCCGATATTCCCCCCGGCGCCACTGGTTGGCCAGCATGCTGCCCTTGACCACGTGCAGGGGGTGCAGCTTCAGCCCGTCCACTCCAAGTTCCAGCACCGTGTCCAGGGTGGAGTGGTAGTGGGCCTCGGTCTCGCCCGGCAGCCCGACGATCAGGTGGGCGCACACCGGGATGCCGAGGCTGCGGGCCGCGTTCACCGCGGTGCGGTATTCCGCCAGGCCGTGGCCGCGGTTGACCCGCCTCAGGGTGTCGTCGAAGGCGGACTGCAGGCCCAGTTCCAGCCAGACCTCCAGCCCCCGCTCCAGGTATCCGGCCAGGAGCTTCAGTACCGGCTCCGGCACGCAGTCCGGGCGGGTGCCCACGGAAATCCCCACCACGTCCGGTTCCGCCAGCATTTGGTCGTAGAGGGCGGCCAAGGCTTCGACCTCGCCGTAGGTGTTGGTGTAGGCCTGGAAATAGGCGAGGAAGCGGCGGGCCCGGGTGCGCCGGGCGATGGCGCGCCGGCCCGAGGCCATCTGCGCGTCCAGCGGCGCGGGGGTGCGTCCGTTGGGGCTGAAGGAGGCGTTGTTGCAGAAGGTGCAGCCCCCGATGCCCTTGCTGCCGTCCCGGTTGGGGCAGGTGAAGCCGGCATCCAGCGCGACCTTGTGGACGCGCTCGCCGTGGCGCCGCAACATGGCCTGGCCGAAGGTGTTGACGAAATCAGAAAGGGCCATAGGAAATCTGCAAGGGGCTGCCGCCCAACTCAAGCCGATGATCGACGCGGCCTATCGAGCAGCGGCAGTTAATGGATATACCGAGGAGGTTATCGGCTTAAGTTACCATAAAGCCGCAGGGGGTCGCAAGCGCCCGCAAGGGCGGGTCCCGGGCAGCCCCGGCGGGGCGTCCGGCGGCTTCCGGAATCCGCTCTCCGTTTCCTTTCCGTCCGCCATCGGCGCCCCGATGGCCTGCGCCCGGCTCCCCTGTACAATCCCTTTTGAACCCAGAAGTCAGCCGCGCGCCGCGGATCACGCAACGGTCCTCTGCAGCAACGCCCTGTGGTATCACGTGAAGCGGCTATACCGGCTGCCCCACGCGGAGGAGACCAAGTTCCATTTCAACCACCTGTTCTTCCCCTTTTCCAGCCACATGCCCGATTACCGCCGCCTGCGGCTGCTCACCCACTACGTGCGCAACAAGGCCAAGCGGGGGCCGCTGTACCTGAGCTTCGTCAATTTCTCCTTCTGGGGGGAGGAAGGGGACGTGTTCGGCAACCTGTTGGCCATCCTCTTCGGGCTGGCGGACGACGGCCCCACCCGCCGCATCCTGCACGCCCTGGAGCGGTCCCGGATCGACGCCCCGCACCCGGTGCGCGCGGCGTGCAGCCTCATCCCCGACGACCATCCCCTGTGGCGCGCCCACATGGGCCGCCACCGGCAGAACCTGGAATACCAGTACCACAACGGCGGCGCCTGGCCCTTCATCGGCGCCTTCTGGGTCGCGGCCCACTACGCCCTGGAACGGCGGGTGTTCTGAGGAGCCGCTAAAGAACCGGTACGGACGGTATCGGACGCGGACGGCCGCGTAGCGGGAGATTCAAGAGGCGGGCTTCCTCCGCCTACCTTTCCCTGGCCGCCTCGTGGAAGGCCTTCTGCACCGGAGACAGCGGGTACTCCAGCACAGTGCGTTCGCCCAGCCTGATCTCGGCCGCCACCTGCATGCCCGGGGTAAGCCGGTGGCGAACGCCACTCGCCGCAACCGTTCGCCTGTTGGGCGCGGCTGTCATTCATGAGCCGAATCGTGCCCAGCGAGCCCCGTATCGACATTGCCTCCGCCATCGGACAACTCCGATGGACCTCCTCTCGCACCGGCCAGCAACCCATTGACCGTCGCCACGTCGGCCTCAGTCAATACGCCGGCAGCCGCCTTCAGCTTGAGCCCTTGCATCAACATGTCGTAGCGTGCCTTGGCCAGATCCCGCCGGGTCGCAAAGAGCTGCTCTTCCGCATTCAAGACGTCGAGGTTGATCCGTATACCGAGCCGGTAACCGATCCGGTTACCCTTCACCGCGCTTAGGCTCGATGTCAGTGCCGCGTCGAGGGCATCGATCTGGGACCGGCCGTTCACGATCCCGGCATAGGCCTTTCGTGCATCGGTGGCGGCCTGGCGGCGAGCGGCCTCCAGCTCCGTCCGGGCCTTGTATTCGTTCGCCGTCGCTTCGTCTACTCGGGCACCGGTGGCGCCGCCGGAATAAAGAGGGATGGTCACCCGGACACCGGCCACCCGGCTCCGCTGTTCCGTGCCGAAATCCTGGGGCGTTGTGAGGCTCCCGGAGGCATAGTTCTTTCCGTAAGACGCCACCAGGTCGACCGTGGGCAGATATTCGGCGCGATTCCGGGCTTCCTCGGCCCAGGCCGCCGCCAAAGCCGCTTGGTCCGCCCGCACCGCCGGGTTATTGTCCCGCGCCCGGCCCACCCAGGCCTCAACATCGGGCGGATCGGGTCGCGGAATCACCACTGCCGGCTTGAGGGCCGCCAAAAACCGGGGGGGCCGACCGGTGATCTGCCCCAGCTCCGCTCGCTTGGTTTCCAGATCGTTCGACGCAGCGACCCGCTGGGCCCGGGCGAGGTCAAATTTCGACTGCGCCTCGTTCACATCGGTGATGGCATCGGTACCGGCATCGAAGCCGTGCCGGGCCTGGTCCAGTTGCTGGGCCATCGCCCGTTCTTGGGCGTCCGCCGCGGCAACGGCCTCCTCGGCCACCAGCACATCGAAGTAGGCCTGAGCCACCCGCTGGATCAGATCCTGTTCGGCTTGGGCGTACTGAGCGCGCGCCTGCTCGACCACCCGTTCCGATTCCCGATAGGCATAGAGATTCTGGACCCGTATCAGCGGCTGGGTCAGCTGCAGGGTCCAGGTCCAGGCATTCACGTCGCGCGCCACCGGATCGTTCAGAATGCCGGGGTAGGAAGTGCTGGCCCGGGTCTGGTTGTCGCTACCGTTGATCGTGACGGTCGGCAGCAAGCCGGCTCGGGCCTGGGGAATTTTCGCCTCCGCAGCCTGCAACGTGTAACGGGCCCCCTGGAAAGTCGGGTCCGAGGCCTGGGCAAGCCGATAGACTTCCAGAATATCGGCGCCCTGTGCTGCACCGCTGGCCAGCCCCAGCAAAGCCGCCAATCCGAACCATCCGATCCGCCGGGCTCGGACTGCGTCCCGCTGCTTCGCCATCACCGTTCGTGTCCGCTGCCGTAAAGGGTCTTCTCCACCGGGGAGAGCAGGTATTCCATGACGGTGCGGCTGCCTTGGTTGATCTCCGCGGTCACCTGCATGCCGGGCATGAGTTTGAACCGCTTGCCCTGCGCCCTCAGGGTTTGGTTGTTCAGGGCTACCAGGGCCTTGTAGGCCAGCGGGGTAGCTTTGCCGTTCGAGGTCTGGCCGTTCGAGGTCTGGCTGTTTGAAGTGTCTCCGGCCTGCCCGTTCGTCTCGCTCGCATCCGCCCCGACATAAATCACTTCGCCGTCCAGCATGCCATATTGCTCGAAGGGATAGGCGGCGAGCTTGACCTTGACCTTCTGGTGCGGATAGACAAATCCCACGTCGTCGTTCTTCACCATCACCTCGGCCACCAGGGGTTCGCTCTCCGGAACCAGGGTCAGCAGGACTGTGCCGGGGGACACCACTGTACCCACCGTATGGGTCGCAATATCCTTCACGATCCCAGACTGGGGCGCCCTCAGCTCCAAGAGCCCCATCTTATGTGCCTGCTTGGCCCAGTCCTGGGTGAACTTGCCGTACTGGGCCGCGGCGTCGACCCGCTCGTTCTGCAAATCGCTCCGGTACTTGGCGCCGATCTGGGCGAGTTGCTGGGTTCCCTCCCGCACGGCAGCCGCCAGCCCCGCCACGGTATCCTGTTGGGCTCGCAAATCCTGAACCTTTTCCAGGTACTCCCGTTCCTTGTCGCGAACCTGCACCTTGGGGGCGTAGCCGTCCTTCCCGAGCCCGGCGTAGGCTTCCGCCTGGGCCTTGAGGATGGGCGTGACCTCCCGGAGCTTCTCCAGCACCTGAGTCCCTGCGGCATACTCCCGTCGAGCGCGGGCCAGAGCCTCCCGGGCTTGGCCGATCTGGTCTTCATAGGCCCTCCGATGGTCCAGGTACTGGGCCTCCACCTGCCGGAACAGACCCGGTGGGTCACCGGCCAGGCGCACCATGGGCCGCCCCGCAAGTTCGGCGTCGATGCGACGCAACTGCAGGGATTTGGCGGCCAACTCCGTCTTCAAGGTGTTCGCATCGGCCCGGGCCTCGGCGGCGTCCATGCGCATCAGGACCTGTCCGGCCGTGACCGTCTGACCCTCCTTGACCAGGATCTGCTCCACGATGCCCCCGTCCGCGGGTTGTACGATCTTGATGTAGGTCTTGGGGATCAGACGCCCATCCGCGCTGGCAATGATGTCCAGCCGGCCGAAGACAGCCCAGGCCAGGAGGATGGCGAACAGCGCCGTGACCGCATACGTCACCGCCCGCGGCAGCTTCGCCGGTGGACTTTCCTGAATGGCCAACAGGCCCGGGGAAAAATCCAGGGCCTCCGGGGAAAGAAGTTTGGCGGATTCAACCACGGTCTCGCCCCCCCTCCGATGCCGGTAGCCCAGTCACCCCACTCACTGGATCTGCCCCGCACCGGTGTTCACCGTGGACCAGGGATGCAGCGTTTGCGGCGCCTTGCCGAACTGGCTATCGGACAGGATACTCTCGGCGGCGGTGACGCCAAATCCCGTCAGGTTGCCCCGTAGCCCGTATTCGTAGGCCAGGTCCCCGCCCAGGGCCTGGGTATCGCTGCCGGCCAGGTGCGCATCCAGAAGGGCATTGGTCAGGCTCCAACCGGTCAGTCCCGGGTTGGCCGCCAGGGCTTGATTGAACTCTCCCACCAGTTTCTGGAAGTCGAAGTTTTCCACCTGGTTGTTACGCAGCACGTCGGTGGACCCCGGGGCGTAGTCCGGCATGGCCGCGGCGATCACTTGGAGGGTCACCATCTGCTGATTGGCAGTGGAGGCGTACCAGTCCTTGAACGTCAGCGAATCCGAGGCATCGACCTCCAGCACGAGGTCGTTGCCGTTCTTCTGGAAGGTAAAGTCGTTGTAGGAAAGGCTTCCCCCCAGGGAGAGGGTATCACCCGTACCGCTGCCGGCGCTGACCGTGTCCTGGCCATCGCCCTTGTTGAAGGCGATCACGTCGCTGCCGGTGCCGTCGGTGATGAGGTCGTTGCCTTGGCCGCCGATCAGCAGTCCGTTGCCATAAACAGGGGTGGGAGCGTCATCGCCCGGCGTGCCGAGGTACAGATAGCCGTCTCCCCCCGCGGCGCCGCCCGCAATCACGAGCTGGCCGCCATCCGTGCCGACCGCGCTCTCCCCCCACACCCCGGAGGCCGCAGAGTAATCGTCGCTTCCCTGACTGCCGTCGCCGCAGCTCCAAATCTCGTGGTACGAGCCATCGGTGTAGGATACGGCGTCTAATGAATAAGTAGAACTGTCGCCGTAGGTATAGAAATATTTCCACTCCGTAGCGCCATTTCCCAATTGCGTCTCTTGGTAACTCGCGCTGAAACCGATGCTTGGATACACGCAGGACCCTGTGCCGTCCCCGGTCGAAGCGCTGTAGTCCCATGTCCCGTAGCTCCCATCGCTCCCACTCCAGGTGGCGTTGATGGATCCATCGGGATAGGAGACCGTATCGTCAACTTCGGTGTAGCCATACCCACAGTCGTAGCTGACCTTCGACTCGGTCATGCCGTTGCCCAGTTGGGTGTCGTCGAAGGTATAGCTGTATCCGCTCAGCACCACGTTGCCGGTGGTCTCGCCGGTGGTAGCGTTATAGTCCGTGCTACCGTAACTGCCGTCGCTCTTGCTCCAGGTCTGCTGATAAGAGCCATTTGCCTGAGTAAGGGTGTCGCTGGTGTAAAGCGTGCCGTCGCTCTCCGTCTGGCTCACCTTGGCCTCCACCGAACCGTCCCCGTTGAACACGTCGCTGCCGCTGGAACCGTCCGCCCGCACCCAACTGTCGCTCAGCTTGGTGCCATCGGCCCCGTAATTCGCCAGGGTGCCATCCCCTTGCCCGTCATTGGTGTAGCCGCTGTAACTGCCGTCGGCGTATTGGAAGCGGTCGATGACCAGGGCGCCGTTGGCGCCGTTCGGATCGAAGTCCTTCACCAGGATGCTGCCTTCCTGGGAGCCGTAGTCGATCACCAAATCGGTGCCATTCTGCGCGACCTGGACGTCCGCGGACGATACGCCGCTCCCGAACTGAATGGTATCCGCCGCCGGCTGGCCGTTCACGGACTTGACGCTATCCATGATGGTAACCGGTCCGTCGCCATCATCGACCGCGAAGGTATCGTTGCCTGACCCGCCGATCAGGGTGGCCGGGCCCGTGCCCGCGATGAGGGTGTCGTTGCCGGCGTTGCCCGTGATCACCCCGGCCTGGTCGTTGCCCGTGGCGGTGAGGTCGGCCGTCCCGGTGAGCGTGAGGCTCTGCACGTTCTCCGGCTGCACGTAGCTCACCGAGGACAGCACGGTGTTGCTCGCCGCGGCCGCCTGGGCTTGCACCACGTCCGCAGCGTTGTTCACCACGAAGGTCTCGTTGCCCAGGCCGCCGATCAGGGTGTCCGTCCCCGAGCCCCCATAGAGGGTGTCGTTGGCGCCGCTGCCGATCAGGGTGTCGTTCCCCGACCCCGCATGGATCCGGTTGTCCAGATTGGTGCCGGTGAGGGTCTCGTCTCCGGTGCCGCCGTACATGTCGAAGCCGCGGGCCAGCAGTTGGTCGTAGCTCAGAACGCTGCCGTCGGCGAACTGGAAGCTCTGGATGGTGCCGGAGTTGAGGGCGTCCGCCGGGTTGAAGCCTTCGATGTGTATCTCGTCGCCCCCGCTACCCATCCGCAATAGCAGGGAACCCACCCCCAGGGTGACCATATCGGAGGTCACGCCCGGACCGAAGGCAAGCGTGTCGTTGCTGCCGGAGGCGATGATGGTGTCCACCCCGTCGCCCACGTTGAACACGAAGGTATCGTTGTTGCCGCCACCGACCAAGGTATCATTGCCCGCGCCGCTGACGAAGACGTCGCCATCACCGCTGCCGTAGACGGAATCGCCCCCCGAACCGGCTGTCAGGGTATCGTTGGCCCCGAAGGCCAGGATGGTGTCGGCGCCGCTGCCGCCGGTCACCACATCACCCGCCGTTGCGCTGAAGGTGAGGCTGCCGTTTGGACCCGGGAGGGTCGCCGGGATGCTGGCGGCCTGAGTCACCAGTTGTTCTAGCGAAAGCTGGCTGCCGTCGGCGAAGTCGATCTGGCCAGCGGTACCCGTGAGGCCTCCGTCCACGGTCACCGAGCCGGTGGTCCCGTAGTCGATCACCAGTGCCGGTGCCCCGTCGCTGCCGAGGGCGGCGGTCACGGTGAGATCAGCCGGGGTGATACCGGTACCGAACTGGAGGATGTCGGTGCCCGAGGTCGGGGCGATCTCGTCGTTGCCGAAGCCGGCATTGAGGACATAGGTGTTGGTACTCGCGCCCCCGTCCAGGTAGCTGTCCCCGGTGCCGGCGATCAGGGTGTCGTTGCCGCTGCCCGCCACCAGGGTGTCGTAGCCGGCCCCGCCGACCAGGAGGTCGTTTCCGCCCCCGCCATACAGCTCGTCATCCCCGGATCCGGCCACCAGGGTGTCGTTGGCCCCGAACCCGAAGAGGGCGTCGCTGCCCGTGCCCCCGACCAGGGAATCCCCCGCGGTGCCGCTAAACAGCAGATTGCCGTCTGGACCAGCCAGGGTCACGGGGATACTGGTGGCCTGGGTTACCAGTTGTGCCAGGGAAAGCTGGCTGCCGTCGGCGAAGTCGATCTCGCCAATGGAACCGATCAGGCCACCGTCGACGGTGATCGCACCGGCGCCGTAGCCAACGACCAGGGCCGGGGCACCGTCGCTGCCGAAGGCGGCGGTCACGGTGAGATCGGCCGGGCTGATGTCGGCGCCGAACCGGAGCGTATCGCCCCTCTTGGCGTAGGCGATCTCGTCGTGGCCATACCCGGCATTGAATACATAGGTATCCAGGCCGGTTCCTGCAAGAATCAGGTCGTCTCCGCTCCCGGCAACTATGGTGTCATTGCCCTCGCCGGCAATCAGGGTGTCGTTGCCGCTGCCCGCGATGAGCGTGTCGTTGCCGCTGTTGGCCGTAATGATGTCGTTCTGGTCGTTGCCCGTCGCCGTCAGGTCCGCATCGTCCAGGAGGGTCAGCATCTGCATGTTCTCCGGCAAGGTATAGCTCACCGAAGACAGCAGCGCGTTGACGCCCTGGCTCGGCAACTGGGCGACCACCACGTCATTCCCATCGTTGACCACGAAGGTAGTTGGCCCGGTGCCGCCGATCAAGGTATCGATCCCCGTGCCGGCCACCAGGGTGTCGCTGCCGCCCCCGCCGATCAGGGTATCGTTGCCGGCATTGGCCGTGATCACCCCGGCCTGGTCGTTGCCCGTGGCGGTGAGGTCGGCCGTCCCGGTAAGCGTGAGATTCTGGACATTCTCCGGCCGCACGTAGCTCACCGAGGAGAACACGGTGTCGTTGCCGCTGTTCGGTTGCTCGAGGACGACGTCGGCGGTATTGTTCACCACGAAGGTATCGTCGCCCGATCCGCCGATCAGGGTGGCCGGGCCGGTGCCGGCGATGAGGGTGTCGTTGCCGGCGTTGCCCGTGATCACCCCGGTTTGGTCATTGCCGGTGGCGGTGAGGTCGGCGCTCCCGGTGAGCGTGAGGCTCTGCACGTTCTCCGGCTGCACGTAGCTCACCGAAGACAGCACGGTGTCGTTGCCGCTATTCGGTTGCTCAAGGATGACGTCGGCGGTGTTGTTCACCACGAAGGTGTCATTGCCCGTACCTCCGATCAGGGTGTCTACGCCGCTACCCGCAATCAGGGTGTCATCGCCCGCGCCGGCAATCAGGCTATCGTTGCCGGCGTTGCCCGTGATCACCCCGGCCTGGTCGTTGCCCGCGGCGGTGAGGTCGGCCGTCCCGGTGAGCGTGAGGCTCTGCACGTTCTCCGGCTGCACGTAGCTCACCGAGGACAGCACGGTGTTGCTCGCCGCGGCCGCCTGGGCTTGCACCACGTCCGCAGCGTTG
>JAJZUU010000056.1 GCA_021848325.1 Pseudomonadota bacterium
CCCCAGAAAGCCCGCATGCGGCGTTGCGGCTCGTCAGCGTGGAATAACCACGCCTTCCTCCCCGCGCCTTGCCTGCGGGCTTTCTGGGGGTAACGCGTGTAACACTTAATGCTTAACAGGTCCTTAGCATGGACAAAGGCAACGCCCGATGGATCAGTCCAGTCAACGGGGTGGAGGCGATGGGGTCAGCGTATTGGCTTGCCGGGCTGTTGGGGGTGGCGGCCCTCGCCGATATTTCATTGGTAATGGCCGATTCCTCCGACCCTTTTGCAACGAACAGACTGGTTGCAAAATCTCCGGTGGCCAGCGTTGCCAAGCCCGCCTCGGCCTTGCCTTGCAGATTCGAGGGCATCGCCCAAAGGCCGCTGTCGCTATCCGAGGTAGTGGAACGGGCGTTATGCAATAACCCGCAAACCCGCGAGGCCTGGGCGAATGCGCGGGTCCAGGCGGCGCAAGTCGGAGTGCAGCAGTCGGCCTTCTGGCCTTCGGTAAGCGCGAATGCCGCGCTGACGCGCAATGAAACCAGCGGTAGCGTCGGCAGCGGCAGCGGCGCTACCGCCTATACCCAGGAGAGCGCCGGCCTCGCCCTGTCCTATCTGCTGTACGACTTCGGCGGCCGCGATGCCTCGCTGGAAAGCGCGCGGCAGGTGCTCGGCGCCCTCAATGCCACCCAGGATGCGACCATCCAGGGCGTGTTCCTGTCGGCGGTGCAAGCCTACTACCAATGGTTCGCGGCCCGGGCTGCCGTGGCGGCCGCCGCGGAAGCGGAGAAATTCAGCCTGGAAAGCCTCAGGGCCGCCACCGCGCGTTACAAGGTGGGCGCGGCGACCCCGGCGGACAAGCTGCAGGCGCAGACCGCCTATTCCCAGTCGGTGTTGAACCGCATCACCGCCGAGGGTAACGCCAATACGGCGCTGGGCGTGCTCGCCAACGCCATGGGCCTGGATGCCGATGCGCCGCTGTCGATCGCGCTTGCAGCCACGCCGCGGCCGAGCGAGGCGTTCGCCGCGGATGTCGCCCGATTGATCGAACAGGCACGCAAGAACCGCCCCGATCTGGCCGCCGCGGAAGCCCAGGTGAGGGCCGCGCGAGCCAATGTCGATGCGGCGCGGGCATCCGGCATGCCGAATGTCTCGCTCACGGCCAACCTCGGCTACAGCAATTCGACTATTTCCGATCCCTTCCGAAGTTCCGCGCTGGGGATTATGGTAAGCATCCCGCTCTTTACCGGGTTCAATACCACCTATCGCATCCAGGCCGCAAAAGAACAGGTCGAAGCGCGCTTGGCACAGAGGGACCGCACCAGCCAGCAGGTGGCGCTGGACGTGTGGAAGGCATATCAGAGCCTGGTCACCCAGATGCAGGCCCTGAAAACCAGTGCCGAACTGGTGGCGAGCGCCACCCAATCGGAACAGGTCGCCCGCGGCCGCTACAAGGCCGGCGCCGGCACCATCCTCGACCTGCTGACGGCGCAAAGCGCTCTGGCCAGCGCGCGGCAACAGGACATCCAGGCCCTGTACGGCTGGTACATCGCCAAGGCAGCGCTGGCACAAGCCATGGGCCAACTGGACTTCAACGCCATCGCTGCGCTGCGGGCAGGCGCGCGGCAACCCTAAGGGCTCGTTAATGAATAACCTGGACGTACGTTGCCACGTATTCGGGATGGCCGCAAGGCGCGAAGCGCAGGCAATGGTTATTCCATTGCCAAGCTTTGCAACGCCGCGGCTGCCCGGATACGCGGCAACCCTCCGGGCTGGGGCCGCTTTGGGCGCATCCCGGCGTCGCGAGCCGCTGGTTGTGAATAACACAACGGCGCGTCCCGCTTCTTGGCCTGCGCCCAAAGCGGCCCCAGCGTACGTCCAGGTTATTCATTAACGAGCCCTAATCACAACGCAATACGAGACCGATCCAAATGGGCCTAGGAAAACCGCTGTGGAACAAGTGGACCCTCGCGCTGCTGCTCGTCATCGCCGGCGCCGGGGGCTATTTCCTTTGGCAAATGAACCGCCAGATCCCCGCCTCGGAACGCTACAAGACCCAGGCGGTCGAACGGGGAAGCGTGAGCCAGACGGTGTCCGCCAACGGCACGCTGAATCCGGTGGTGCTGGTCAACGTGGGAACCCAGGTGTCCGGCACGGTGCAGAAGCTGTACGCCAACTTCAACGACCACGTCCGGAAGGGTCAGGTTTTGACGGAACTGGACGCGTCCCTGTTCCGGGCGCAGGTCAAACAGAGCGAGGCCAACGTCAGCAACGCCGAGGCCTCCCTGGAACTGGCGATCGCCAACGAGGCGCGCAACCGCAGCCTGTATGCCCAGGAATATATTTCCAGGCAGGATCTCGATCAGAGCACCCAGACGCTGAAATCCGCCCGCGCGCAGATCGAGCTGGCACGGGCGCAGTTGCAGAAGGACCGTACCAACCTAAGCTACACGGTGATCCGCTCTCCGGTATCCGGCGTGGTGGTGGACCGATCGATCGACGTGGGCCAGACCGTCGCCGCCAGCTTCCAGACGCCGACCCTGTTCAAGATTGCCCAGGACCTGCGCGTAATGCAGATCGATTCCAGCTTTGCGGAAGCCGACGTCGGCCACATCAAGGCGGGCCAGGCGGTGCACTTCACCGTCGATGCCTTTCCCGACCGGGCTTTCAGCGGCGAGGTCGCCGAGGTGCGCCTGAACCCCACCATTCAGCAGAACGTGGTGACCTACGACGTGGTGGTGTCGGTGGACAACCCGGAGCAGATCCTGATGCCGGGCATGACCGCCTACGTCAACATCGTGGTGGCCAAGGGTGAAAACGTGGTGCTGGTTCCGAATGCCGCCCTGCGCTTCCGGCCGCAGGAGGGCGCTGCCACGGAGAAGACGGCGGAGACGCGCAGCGGCGCCAGCCGGGGCCCGGGCGGCGCTGCGGGCAAGGGCAAGGGTGCGGGCAAGGCGAAGGAAGGCCAAGCCGGCACTGTCTACCTGCTGGTCGACAACCAGCTCAAGCCGGTGAAGGTGAGAACCGGCATCACCGACAACCGCGTCACCGAAGTGTTGTCGGGGGCGATCAAGCCCGGCGACCGGGTCGTGGTGGAAGACACCCGGCAGTCCGGCGGCGCGGCTGCCGGTGGACCGCCCAGCACCCTGCGCATGAGGATGTTCTGATGGCGGAGCAAGCCTTCATCGTGGTAGAGCACCTGTACAAGCAGTACGAGACCGCCGCCGGCCCGGTGCCGGTGCTGAAGGACGTCAACCTGCGCATCGAGGCACGCGAGTTCATGGCGCTGATGGGGCCGTCGGGCTCCGGCAAGTCCACTTTCATGAACATCCTTGGCTGCCTGGACCTGCCCACCGGCGGGAGCTACGTGCTCAACGGCCAGGACGTGGGCAAGCTCGGCAAGGATCGGCTGGCGCATCTGCGCAACGAGGTGATCGGTTTCGTGTTCCAGGGATTCAATCTGCTGCCGCGCGCCAACCTGCTGGACAACGTGGCGCTGCCGCTGGTCTATTGCCGGGTGGCGAAGGACGAGCGCGTGCGCCGCGCCGGCGAGATGCTGGAAAAGGTCGGGCTCGGCGGCTACGGCAACTCGATGCCGAACCGGATATCCGGCGGACAGCAGCAGCGGGTGGCGATCGCCCGCGCCCTGGTCAACCGGCCGCGGCTGATTCTGGCGGACGAACCCACCGGCAACCTCGACACCAAGACCAGCGCGGAAATCATGAACATCTTTGCGCGTCTCAACGCCGAGGAGGGCATCACCATCGTGCTGGTGACGCACGAACCGGACATCGCCGCTTATGCGAAGCGGCTGGTGCGTTTCGTCGACGGGCGCGTCACCCACGACGGCGCCGTCTTGCGCGAAGTGATGATGGACGAGCAGCCATGATCGCGCCGATGCTGCGGGAGGCCTGGTACGCGATGCGGGCGAACCGGCTGCGCACCTTCCTCACCATGCTCGGCATGATGATCGGGGTCGGCGCGGTGGTGCTGATGACCGCCATTGGCCAGGGCGCGCAGTTCGTGGTGGACCAGTCCATCGCTTCCATGGGCAGCAACCTGTTCATCGTGTTGTCCGGCTCCACCACCTCGGGCGGGGTACGCACCGGCAGCGGCGCGGTGCCGACGCTGACCATGGCGGACGCGGAGGCCATCGCGGGGCTCCCCGCCATCAGCGCCGTCGCCCCCAACCAGCCCGGCACCGCCCAGGTGGTGTACGGGCCGAACAATTGGAGCACCAGGGTAACGGGGACCACCCCCAGTTACCTCGAGGTGCGCGACTGGAGCCTCTCGGCCGGCTACCCCTTTACCGACTCCGATGTACGCTTCGCCACCCGGGTCGCCCTGCTCGGGCAGACGGTGGTCAGGAATCTGTTCGGCGACGAGGACCCGGTCGGCAAGACCATTCGCATCCAGCAGAGCCCCTTCGTCGTGGTCGGGGTGTTAGCCGCGAAGGGGCAGAGCCTGAACGGCCAGGACCAGGACGACACCATCCTCATTCCCATCACCACGGCACAGCGCAAGGTATTCGGCAGCCAGTTCCCGGGCACCGTGCGCTTCATCATGGCGCAGGCGACTTCTCCCCAGAGCATGCCCGCCGCGCAGCAGGAAATGACCCAACTGCTGCGCCAGCGACATCACATCCGGGCGGGCGCGGACAGCGACTTCGACATCCGCAACCTCACCGCGGTGGCCAACACCGCCGCGGAAACCAGCCGCGTGATGACCCTGATGCTGGGGGCGATCGCCTCGATCTCGCTGCTGGTGGGAGGCATCGGCATCATGAACATCATGCTCGTCTCGGTCACCGAGCGCACCCGGGAGATCGGCATCCGCGTCGCCATCGGCGCGCGCGAGCGCGACATCCGGCTGCAGTTCCTGCTGGAAGCCATCATCATCTCGGTGTCGGGCTGCTTCATCGGCGTGCTGATCGGGGTCGGCGGCGCGGTGCTGGCGAACCTGGTGGCGCAAATGGCGGTGGTAATCACCGGGGCCTCCATCCTGCTGGCCTTTTTGGTGGCTGCCGGCGTCGGCGTCTTCTTCGGCTTCTATCCGGCCAACAAGGCGGCGCGCCTGAGCCCGATCGAAGCGCTGAGATACCAGTAGCGGCCGCCGAGGGCCTGCGCCATGGACGAAGACAGCCATTTTTTCAACCTATACCGCCACAATTTCGTCCGCCTGGCGGTGGCCGTCCCCGAGGTCCGGGTGGCCGACCCCGCGTTCAACGCGGCCCAGACGGTCAATTTGATGCGGCAGGCGGTCGAGCGCAACGCCTTGCTGGCCGCATTTCCGGAGTTGGGGCTGTCGGCCTATTCCTGCGACGACCTGTTCCACCAGCAAGCACTTCTGGACGGATGCCGCGCAGCACTCGGCGAGGTGCTCGACGCCTCGCGGGAGCTGCCCCTGATCGCGCTGGTAGGGTTGCCCTTGCAGGTCGACAATGTTCTTTTCAACTGCGCCGTGGTGCTGTCCCGCGGGCGTATCCTCGGGGTGGTGCCCAAGGTCTACCTGCCCAATTACCGCGAATTCTACGAGCTGCGCCAGTTTGCCCCGGCCGATTGCGCGTTCCGGGACCATGTCGATCTGTGCGGCCAGCACGCCATTCCGTTTGGAAGCCGCCTCCTGTTCGCAGCCGAAGGTCAGCCGCTATTCACTTTCGGCGTGGAAATATGCGAAGACCTTTGGGTGCCGATTCCGCCTTCGTCCTATGCCGCGCTGGCCGGTGCCACCGTGCTGGTCAACCTGTCGGCATCCAATATCACCGTGGGCAAGGAGGATTACCGGCGCCAACTCGTCGGCAACCAGTCCGCCCGCTGCCTTGCGGCCTATGTCTACAGCGCGGCCGGCGGCGGCGAGTCCACCACGGATCTCGCCTGGGACGGCCACGGGATGGTCTTTGAAAACGGGAATTGCCTGGTCGAGACAGAACGCTTTGCCTCCGGCTCCCAACTGGTCACGGCGGACATCGACCTGGATCGCCTCGCCCAAGACCGCATGCGTCAAAACAGCTTCAGTCAGGCGGCCCGCCGTCATCGCGTGGAGATATCGGGCTTTCGCGCGGTGCGCTTTCCGCTTGAGCTCCCCACGGCCGCCCAGATGCCTTTGAACCGCGCTTACGAGCGCTTCCCCTATGTCCCGAGCGACCCGGCGCGGCGGGACGAGCGTTGCCGCGAGGTATACGCAATCCAGGTGCAGGGCTTGGTCAAGCGGCTGCAGGCATCCGGATCGGATAAATTGGTGATCGGGGTCTCCGGCGGTCTCGACTCGACCCATGCGCTGATGGTCAGCGCCCGTGCCGTGGACCTGATGGGGCTGCCCCGCAGCCGCATTCTGGCCTACACCATGCCTGGTTTCGCGACAAGCGAACGCACCTTGAATCAGGCGCGGAGCCTTATGGCGGCCGTAGGCTGCCAAGCCCACGAGATCGACATCCGGCCGAGTTGTCAGCAAATGCTGCGGGACATCGGCCACCCCTTTGCCACCGGTGCGCCGGTTTTTGACGTCACCTTCGAAAACGTGCAGGCGGGCGAGCGAGCCGGCCATTTGTTCCGCCTCGCCAACATGCACAACGGTTTGGTGGTAGGCACCAGCGACCTGAGCGAGCTTGCGCTCGGCTGGTGTACTTACGGTGTGGGAGACCACATGGCGCATTACCATGTGAACGCAAGCGTTCCCAAGACCTTGATTCAGTATTTGATCCGCTGGACGGCCAACGCCGGCCTGTTCGGACCCGAAACGAGCGGCGTGCTTGTGGACGTGCTGGAAACCCGGATCAGTCCCGAACTGGTTCCGGGCAGCATCGACAGCCAGCCGGCACAGCGTTCGGAAGTCGTGGTCGGCCCCTACGAGTTGCAGGATTTCCACCTTTACTACACGCTGCGCTTTGGCTACCTGCCGGCCAAGGTGGCCTTCCTTGCCTGGTCTGCCTGGGGTGACGGCGGCCGGGGCGCTTGGCCGGATATCCCGGAAGCAGGGCGTCATCAGTACGGCATGGCGGAAATCAAGCACTGGCTCGGCGTATTCCTGGAGCGCTTCTTCAAGAATCAGTACAAGCGCAGTTGCCTGCCCAATGCGCCAAAAGTCGGCTCGGGCGGTTCCCTTTCGCCCCGGGGCGACTATCGCGCGCCGAGCGATGGCGAGGCGAGCGCGTGGCTTGCCCAATTGGAACAGATTCCCGACACCGATCCGACGTGAATCACCGGACGGCGTCTGCGATTGTGACTGGAAGCCGGGGGAGCATGGGCAATATTGGAGAATTTTGAACTAATATAAAAGCGGGGAGAGCGCCGGTTGCGGGCACGCTGCGAAGGAGAAGTGTCATGGGATATGGCGAGGAATTGGTGCAGCAGGTTTGGGAGAAAACAAGGGCCAGCTTCGACGTGGACCCTGACCACTGGCGTGAAGACGAATGTGGCGCATACATAAGCCGGCATCATTACGGGCACCCGAATTCGGAATTCGGATGGAAGATTGAAAATATTTCGGGCGGGGGGCCCGACACCCTGGAGAATCTGCGCGCATTTCATTACGGCAACTCGTTTGACCCGGCCCGCGGACATCCGAAGTGCCACGTTACGGCCGATCGAACGGGGCTGGCCTCCTATGAGCGCACTTCCCAGCCGCGCAACAGGGATATTTAAGGAGAGACCTTTATGAAAGGACAATCCCGCTTTGCCGGCCCCAGCTTCCGGCCGATCCGCAGAGACCGCCTGATTCAAGAGAAGGTGCACGACGCATACAAGTCGAGGTGGAAGCTGCCAGAACCGACGGTCTGCCCCCAATGCGGCGCAGTATTTCACGACGGCAGATGGCACTGGGCCCCGAGGCCGGCCGAGGCGCACGAGGAAACCTGCCCTGCCTGCCACCGGGTCCACGACGAATTCCCGGCGGGTCTTGTCACACTCAGCGGGGATTTTTTCAAGGCGCACAGAGAAGAGATTCTGCATCTGGTGCGTAACGAGGGGGGAAGGGCCGAGGCGGAACACCCGCTGAAGCGGATCATAAATATCGAAGATCACGACGACGGCGTCCTGGTCACCACCACCGAGATCCATCTTGCCCGCGGGATAGGCGAAGCATTGCACCATGCCTACCACGGCGAACTGGAGTTTCACTACAATGAGGAAGAGAATCTGCTGCGGGTGGACTGGAAACACTAGCCCATAGGGAGTTGATGCCGGTCGGCGGTGACAGCGGCCTCGGACTTGATTTCGCTGTCCTCACCTCAATGCCGGCCCCGCTGGGGACAATCGGCAGGCGGCCCCATCCCCGTATTTGCGCATAGCGCCCTCCCCGCTGCTTGACCTCAATGAAAATCCACCAACTTTCCGCGGCAGACGCCATCGCGAGCCTTAGGGGCAGCCCGGAAGGCTTGTCCCATGCCGAAGCCGAGCGCCGGCTCCGCGAATACGGCGCGAACCACCTAGAACAGGTTACCCGCGAACCCTTGGTGGTGCGCTTTCTCAAGGAATTTACCCACCTTTTTTCTCTGATCTTGTGGGTTGCCGCAGGACTGGCTTTTCTGGCCGAGTGGAGCGCCCCCGGTCAGGGCATGGCAAGACTGGGATACGCCATCATCGCGGTGATCGTGGTAAGCGGTCTGTTCTCCTTCTGGCAGGAACACCGCGTCGAACAGACCCTGGCTGTTCTGCGCAAATTGCTGCCACAGCAGGTAGACGTACTCCGCGAGGGCAAGGTAGTCCAGCTTCCCAGGCAGCAACTGGTGGTGGGAGACATCGTGCTGCTGGAGCAAGGTGACCATATTCCCGCGGACTGCCGGCTGATCGAGGCTTTCGGCGTCAAGGTCAACAATTCCACCGTCACCGGAGAATCGTTGCCCCAAGTGCGGGAGGCTGGTCCGTCCGGGGAAGAAGGTGTCATTCAAGGGAAGAACATCTTGCTCGCCGGCACCTCGATGGTCTCAGGTCAGGCCAAGGCGATCGTTTTCGCCACCGGCATGCGCACCGAGTTCGGTAAGATTGCGCATCTCACCCAAGCCGGGGGGGAAGTCGCATCCCCCTTGCGAAAGGAAATCGCGCACCTCAGCCGCTTGATCGGAATTATCGCTGTTCTCATCGGTATCTCGTTCTTCGTAATCGGCCAAATTATCGGCTTTCCGTTTTGGGATGACTTCATCTTCGCCATCGGCATTATCGTCGCCATGGTGCCCGAGGGTCTCCTCCCCACGCTGACTTTGGCGCTAGTCCTGGCCACCCAGCGCATGGCAAAGCGAAACGTTCTCATCCGCCATCTGCCGTCGGTCGAAACGCTCGGATCCACCACGGTGATTTGTACGGACAAGACCGGTACCCTTACCCAGAACCGAATGACAGTCAAGCGGGTCTTTCTAGGGGGAATCTCCTATTCATTCGCCGTGCCCGGAGAAATGGAGCCGTTTGCGAAGGACTACCAGCCTTTCTTCATGGCCGCCCATCTGTGCCACGATCTGAGGGAAGGCGAACAGAACGGAAAGCGGGTTCTTTTTGGGGACCCCATGGAGATCGCCCTGGTCGAGATGGCGCAGCAAGCCATGCCGACCCTCCCGGTTTACCGGAGGCTGGACGAGATTCCTTTTGACGCGGATCGGATGAGACTGAGCACAGTGCACGAAAGCCCGGACGGCCCCTTGTTACTGTGCAAGGGTGCGCCGGAAATGGTTGCTTCGCTGTCCACCCGGGTCCTGACGCGCGGGGAAGTCAGACCCTTTGCGCCGCAACTGCATGACGAAATCCGTGAAGCTCAAGAGGTTATGGCGGAACAGGGGATGCGGGTCATCGCCCTGGCTTATCGTCCGCTCCAACCCCAGTGGCAGCACCCGCATTTGGAAGAGGATCTCATCTTCGCCGGACTTGCGGGCCTGGAGGACCCGCCGCGCCCGGAGGTTCCGGAGGCGATCCGCAAATGTCACCGAGCCGGCATCAGGGTCATCATGGTCACCGGCGACCACCCCCGCACCGCTCGGGCGATCGCGCGGGAAATCGGGCTTGTCCGGTCGGACAATCCACTCGTGGTAACCGGGGAAAGCCTGCGCGGTTTCTCCGATACGCAGTTGCGGCTCGCGCTGGACGCGCCAGAAATCATTTTTGCGCGGGTCGCTGCAGATCAAAAAATGCGCATCGTCGACGCGCTAAAACAGAAACAACACGTGGTGGCGGTCACCGGGGACGGCGTAAACGACGCCCCGGCTTTGAAGAGCGCGCACATCGGGATCGCCATGGGCACCGGCACGGACGTCGCCAAGGAGGCGGCGGACATGGTGTTGCTGGACGACAATTTCGCCAGCATCGTGAACGCCGTCGAGGAAGGACGGGCTGTCTTCGAGAACATTCGCAAGTTTCTCACCTATATCCTGGCGCATAATGTACCGGAGTTGATTCCCTATCTCGCCTTCGCGCTGTTCAGAATTCCCCTGCCGCTGACGCCGATCCAGATTCTGTCCGTAGATATGGGAACCGACTCGCTAACCGCCCTCGGCCTGGGCGTCGAGAAACCTGACCCACAGGTCATGGAGCGGCCGCCCAGATCGCAACGGGAGCGGATTTTCGACTGGTCTCTGGCGCTGCGCGCCTATCTTTTCCTGGGGATGATTGAAGCCGTGGCGGCTATGGCCGGCTTTTTTTTCGTTCTGCACCAGGCAGGATGGAAGTACCGCCAGGAACTGGCCGTTCATGATCCACTCTATCTGCAAGCCACCACCGCCTGCCTGAGCGGCATCATTGTGATGCAGGTGGTGAACGTGTTCCTGTGCCGAAGCCGCAACCGGTCGATATTTTCCGCCGGGCTCCTGGGCAACCCGCTCATCTTGTGGGGAGTCATGCTGGAAATCGCGCTGATTCTGCTCATTGATTATACCTCGTGGGGTAATGCCGTTTTTGGAACGGCGCCCATTGCCGGAGAGGTTTGGCTTTTTGTCGCCCCTTTCGCAGCCGGCCTTCTGATCTTGGAAGAGTTTCGGAAATGGTTGGTGCGCATAAGGCCCAATCCTTCCGCCAGCCAAAGGTCCCGCTCTCGTGGCTAGGACCATCCCTGCTCCGCTACCATGGTGGGAGGTCCTGTACAAGTACTCTGTCTTCGAGGCAGCGGATTCCGGGTGGTCCCTGATCATTGTCTCGACCTATTTCGGCACCTTCCTCCAGACCGTCCTCAAAGAACCCGGGGCCGACTTCGGCTGGGCCGTAACCTTGGCCGCCCTGATCATTGCGGTCATCTCGCCTGTCCTGGGGGCTGCCGCAGATGCGAGCGGCCGGCGGCAACCGTATTTGCGTTTCTTCGTCTTCGGCGTCGTGCTTTGCACAGGCAGTCTGGCTTGGGCTGCCACCTTGCCCGCAGCCATAGCGCTGTTTGTCCTGGCGTATATCTGCGTCAACGGGGCCTTCACTTTCTTCTCCGCGATGACCCCGGCGGTGAGCAATGCGCGGAATGTTTCCACCGTGATCAGCATGACGGTGGGCGTCGGATATGCGGGCAGCCTTGTCTGCATGCTTGTCTTGAGCCGGCTGGCGCCAAGCGACGAGTTGGCGGGCCGGGTCTTCCTGCCCATGGCCCTGATCTATCTGGCCTTCGCCCTTCCAGCCATGTACCTGGCGCCCGACTTCCCGTCCAAAGGTCATCCACGGATGGACGTTGTTGCGGCCTACGGGCGAATTCGGCAGACCTTCCGCGAGGCGCGGCGATATCGGCACCTGTTTCGCTTCCTGGTCGGCGATTTCCTATACGAGAACGCCGTGGCCTCCGTGATTACCCTGATGGGTCTTTATTCCCGCAATGTGATGGGCTTCAGGTCCGCCGAACTGGTGGTGCTCTTTGGGCCGGCCATCATTGTGGCCGTATTCTCAGCCTGGTTCGTGTTCGGCCCCCTGGTTCGGGCCATCGGTCCAAAGAAGGCGGTGCTGATCGACTTGCTGATTTGGCTGCTGCTCTTCGCCATGGTACTGATCGTCCGGCCGGGAGTCACGCTGGAACTGGGCCCGCTGCACCTGGAAAACAAAATGCTGTTCACCGCGGCAGTGGCACCGCTGGCGGGGGTAGGACTCGCGGGGGTCTGGTGCTCCAGTCGCGTTTTGTTGACGGCGCTGACACCGGCAGAAAAAGCCGGCGAGTTCTGGGGGCTCTACAACCTTTCCGGGCGCACCGCAAGCGTGCTGGGTGATGCCACATGGTCCCTCATCCTGTCACTCCTGGGCGAGCGGATCCTTGGTTACCAAGCGGCGATCCTGGCGTTGGCGGTTTACGTGCTGCTAGGCGCTGCGCTGATTGCCGGCCTTCCTGATGTGCGCCCCTCATCGGAGAGCTTTCTGGATCGATGACAGAGTCGCTCCCGCAATCCCATGTCTGCTGATTTGCTCGCGGGTCTCCAGAACAACCGGATGGGCAATGGCTTAAGCGTCGAGAAATAATAACTTGGTCACTGATTGCATCGGTCGAACAACAAGATGGCTCCAATGATACCCCGGCCTGAGAACAACGTTCCCGCGTTCTGGACGGAGCCGCTGAGCGCTTTGATGGCGCGACTGGAGACTACGCCAGGCGGGTTGAGCGGCACCGACGCGACGTCACGGGCACAACGGTACGGGCCTAACCTGCTTGTAATGCGCCCTGGGCGAGCGGCCCTGGTTCAGTTCTTGACCCGCTTCAAAAACCCGCTGGTAGTCCTGCTCATGGTGGCCGGCCTGATATCCGGATTGACGGGAGAGAAATCCAGCTTCGTCATTATCACCCTCCTGGTGATGGGCAGCGTCACTCTGGATTTCATTCAGGAGTACCGAGCCGGAAAGGCGGCCGAGCAGTTGCGCCAATCGGTAATGGTGCGCGCTACCGTTTGCCGGAATGGGGAGACATGCGATATCCCCGCTTCCGAACTCGTTCCGGGAGATGTTGTGCTGCTTTCGGCCGGCGATCTGGTTCCGGCCGACGGGCGCGTGCTGGAAGCGCGGGATTTTTTCGTCAAACAGGCCCTGCTGACGGGCGAGTCCTATCCGGTGGAAAAGCACGCGGGCGAAGTGCCCGGCATGGTCGATATGGCCGGCGCGACCAACGCCGTCTTTATGGGAACCTCGGCGATCAGCGGCTCTGCCACGGTCGTTATCTGCGCGACGGGGGCTGACACCGAGTTGGGAAGCATCGCAGACACGCTGGGCAACCAGCCTCCGCCAACCGCCTTCGAGCGAGGCACCCGACAATTCGGCTTGCTCATCATGCGGCTCACTTTGCTATTGGTGCTTTTTGTGCTGCTGGTCAATACCCTGTTTCACCGGCCCTGGCTGGAAACATTCCTGTTTGCGGTAGCCTTGGCCGTGGGGCTGACCCCGGAACTGCTGCCCATGATCGTGTCCGTAACCTTGTCCCGCGGTGCGCTGCGCATGGCGCGCAAGAAGGTGATCGTGAAGCGGCTTCCGGCGATCCAGAATCTCGGCAGCATGGATGTGCTGTGCACGGACAAGACGGGCACGCTCACGGAGGCCCGCATCCGTCTGGAACGGCACATCGACAGCCAGGGGCGCGAAAGCGCGCGGGTGCTCGAACTCGCGTACCTGAACAGCTATTTCGAGACCGGCTTGAGAAGTCCTCTGGATACGGCCATCCTCGCCCATCGCGACATCGACGTCGGCGCCTGGCGCAAGGTGGACGAGGTACCGTTCGGCTTTGAGCGGCGCCGCGTATCCGTGCTGGTGGATAACGGCAGGAAACGCCTTCTGGTCGTCAAGGGGGCCCCGGAAGACATTCTGCGGCTGTCTACCCGGTACGAGGCGGAAGGTCCGGACGCGATCCGAATGCTGGACAAGGCCGCGGAGCGGGCGATCTGGGCCCGGTTCGAAGCGCTGGGGCGCAGCGGTTTCCGCGTGCTGGGCGTTGCCGTGCGCGAGGTCTCCCAGGAACACTCTCACGCGGTGGTGGGTGACGAAAGCGAACTGGTATTCGCCGGCTTCGCGGCTTTCCTCGATCCGCCGAAGGCAACCGCAGCCGGAGCGCTGAGAAAGCTCGCCGCGAGCAACGTGGACGTCAAGGTCGTCACGGGAGATAACGAACTCGTCACGCAATATGTCTGCGCCGAACTCGGTTTGCCCATCGACGGTGTGCTGACCGGCGCCGAGATTGCCCAACTGGACGATCATGCGCTGCAGGTCCGGGTAGAACAGGCCAATCTGTTTTGCCGCGTTTCGCCCATGCAGAAGAACCGCATCATCCTTGCGCTCAAGCAGCGCGGCCACACCGTCGGATTTCTCGGAGACGGCATCAACGACGCGCCGTCCCTGCACAGCGCAGACGTGGGGATTTCGGTGGATAGCGCCGTGGACGTGGCCAAGGAAGCTGCGGAGATGATCTTGCTGGAATCCGACCTGGGCGTGCTGCACGAAGGCGTGGTGGAAGGGCGCCGCACCTTCGGAAACATCATGAAATACATCATGATGGCCACCAGCTCCAATTTCGGCAACATGTTCAGCATGGCTGGCGCGGCGCTGTTTCTGCCGTTCCTGCCGATGTTGCCAATCCAGATCCTGCTCAACAACTTCCTCTATGACACCTCCGAAATTCCCATCCCCATGGACACAGTGGATGCGGAGTATGCCGCATATCCCAGGAAATGGGACATGGGCTTCATCACGCATTTCATGCTCGTAATCGGCCCGATCAGTTCGGTCTTCGACTTCTTGACGTTCTTCGTCATGCTAAGAGTGTTCCATGCCACACAAGGATTGTTTCACACGGGATGGTTTGTCGAATCGTTGGCAACACAGGTGTTGGTGATATTCGTCATCCGCACGCGGCTCAATCCGTTCAGGAGCCCGCCGCACCCGATACTCGCGGCAACGTCGCTCGCGGTTGTAATGTTCGCCGCAGTACTGCCATACACCCGGCTGGGGACCTATTTCGGCTTTACTCCCCTCCCTCCGGATTTCTTCTTTGTTCTCGCAACGATGGTGGTAATCTACCTGCTTGCGGTGGAACGGGCGAAGCGCTGGTTCTATCGCCGCTATTGGGCGTCACCGGGGGTCTGAGCCCGCGTCCGGATTCCGGTACCTCACCGCTGACGGGAGGCCGTCTTATCTAAGACAAGCAGCACCGTTTTGTCCAACGCCGCTAACGCCCTCTCAATCACCGCAGGGGCGTTCCGGCCTTCTCCCGATGTCGCCTCGACGACGAGCCGCGCGCTGGCGCATAGGCGCAACGCGCTCAACGGCACTCCGCCGCGGTTGCCGCATGCAACCGGCTGTCCCAACTGGCAGCGCAACGTGGCGATATCACCGGTTGAACCGGCGAGGTCCAAGTCATGACGGCCGGCTGGGTCGACCTGCAGCAGCCGGTAGACCCGCATGGTCTCTTCGCGGCTCAAAGGCGCCTTCCCGGCACGGGTTTCGGGACGATAAAGCAGAAAGGGAAAGATTGTCGGAATATGGTCCCAGCTTGTCGCCTCGATCAACGGACGACGGTCAAGTTGAGGCAGGGGCAAGGACTCGAGTACCGGATCGCTCCCCAGGCGGCTCTGGACGGCATGCGCGAATGCCTGAAGGAAACGCCCGACCTCGGCCTGCGGCACCGAGCGAAACGCCCGCAGCTCTTGTAACGCCGCTTCCCAGCGCAGCAACAGCCCGAAATTGGCGACGTTATCGAGAAACCCGGTTGCGGTCCAGCCTTGGGGCCAATCGGCCCGGGCGGAATAGGCCCGCAAGGCGCGCGGGAGCGGGCGTCCGCGAAGGCGGCGCGCGACTGCTGAGGGGATCAGCAGCGCACCGGAGAAAGTCGGACCGGTCACGAATTTCGATCCGGTCAGGGCGACCATGAAGCCGTGTTCCAGATAGGCTCGCAAGGTCGACGGCGCGATCCGGAACTGGCACGCATCGACCAGGACCTCGACCGCATCCGGTAGCCGACGATGCAGCGCCGAAACACATTCCGGGCTAGGCACGATCAATCCGGTTTTGGAGACATCGACAAGTATCAGGAGAACCCGCCGCCCCATCGCGGCCGCCCCGCTCACCAAGGATTCGACTTCGGCATCCACGTCCGCCGCCTGCCTTGCGGATCCGTCGGCAAGGCGAATGGGCGCGGTCACGACTTCGATTGTGCCGCCGCCGGCAAGGGGTGCGCCTTCGATGACGGTGCCCCCCAGCGCGGAACGGGTGCTGAAGTGACGGCCGGCCAAGGCCGCCGGTACGCAACTGCCGGTCTCCGCCGGGTCCACCATCACCGCGAGCGCAGGCGCGGACTCGGTCCCGCCGGCGAGTTGTGCGGAAATCATGTGAAGATCCGTGCCCGACGCGGCGAAGACGACGTCGAGGCCGGGGAGATCGGCTACCCCGCATAATTGGAGCAATTCCCGCCGGATTCGATCAATCTCGCGGCCGTAGGTGACCGCTTGAGGCTCCGCGCCGGAGGCGAGGAGCAGCCTGTTGCGAAGGCGGTCCGCAGCGGCAAAGCCCGCGCTGGAGATGACCGACGCCGTCGAGGACCCGAACGCCGCCCCGTCCAGATCGGGAACCGGTGAACACGCGTATTTGTTCAGGCCGCTGTCCGGGTCAAGCGCAACGCGGGCGTCGCCGCCTTCCACCAGAAGCTGCTCCGTGGCCGGTAGGTTAGGGCGGGCTACCATTGGGCACACACGGGCGCTTCTGGGTATGTGCACGGCGCCGTTTGTTCAAGAGGCCGTTCAAAAACTGCTGCGCTTGATTGCGCTGACCAGCATCTCGCGAAAGGCATCGAACACTTTGCGCATCTGAATCTGTTTGTATGGAAAGATGTCGACCGGGTCCATTGCGTGGATCACCGCGCCGGTGTCGACCTCGAAAATCAGCAACTCACCGCCAGGGGTTTCGGCACAATCGATCACAAGATAGTCCAGCCTCATGCGCTCGGCGATGGCGCTAAGGGCGCCTTCGTGCCGGCGGGCGAAATCCTCTTCGAAGTCGGCCATGAAGCGCGCTTCCTCGGACCGCTTTGCGGCACTTTCGGTCATGCCCGCATTCAGGTAGTGGATCATCCAATGCTCGGATATTCCCATATGGCCGGCGTAGGGACGACCGTCGATGAAAACGATCCGGTACTTCCGGAACAGGCCGTCCTTCCCGCGATAATCGACAAACCGGGCGACATAGAACTCGCTGTCCGGCATCGTTTGCAGATAGTCCGCAATGGCGGCCGGATCGTCGATCTTGGCCAGGCCCCGGCCCGCATGGGAGTCGACCGGCCGGACAATGATCGGGAAATCTCCGTCTTCCAGGATGGCGGTAATCGACAGCTCTTCGCGGCCGACTCGCTCCAGCGTCTGCCTGTCGATGCGTGCCGAGATCGGCATGGCGACCCCCGGCGCGGATTTGAGCAAGGCGCATGCGCCGTCGCGCGACGTCCGGATAATCCGGTCGGGCATATTGAGCACCGGGCGCGGCCAGGATGCCATGACGCTCTCGAGCTGCTTCAACAGCGGACGATTCCGATCGGATTCGCCAACGGCGACGAACACCAGATCGTGATCGGGCAGGGACGGGGGGAGAGGCAGGTCAGGCGCCATATAAAGCATATCGAGCGAGACATCGGACCCTTCCAGCAGAAACTCCAGGGGCGCGTTTGCCATCAGGTCGCCGGGCCCCATGATGGCGAGAAGCCGGATCCCGACCTGGCCGCTGGCCGGCAGACGATAAAGCTGCCGGATCCCCAGCGCCTGGGCCTGGGTGGCAAGGGCGATCTCCGGGTTGAACTTGAGCTGCAAAATCGTCGACAAATCCATCAATGCATTGGCATCGTCCGGGTTGCGCCCCGCGCGATCGATCAACTCCGCCCCCAGAGGCGCAAGATCGACGCCGGAAAAGGCCATCCTCATCAGCGCGGCCAGGCCCATGAGCGGTTCGTGGGCATCGTCATTCGTGAGATATTGTTCCGTATCTTTGAAATTCATGGTGCTTTCCTGGGTTGCGCGGTTTTGGCATGGACCTCGCCGAATGCAACCGTCGCCCTCAGCAGGGCATCGATGTCACTCGTGTCGGTGCGGTGATTGACGATCGCCGCGCGGATGGCCAGCCGCCCATCGATCGTGGTGGTTGACGGCGCAGCGATTCCGGATTCCTGCAGGGCGGTAACGATATCCGCGTTGACCCGGTCGGCCTCCTCGCTGCGGTAGCGGAAGCAGACGATGTTCAGCGAAACCGGCGCGAGGAGCTCCAGCAGCGGCGTTTCCTCGATGCGCCGTCCCATGTACCGGGCGAGCTCGCAGGTGCCGGAAATCACCCTGCCGAGCTTCTCCGCGCCGTAGACTTTGATGGTGAACCAGGTCTTGAGCGCCCTGAAGCCGCGGGAGAGATCGGGCCCGAAGTCGCAAGGCCAGGGGGAACCGGCCGCCATGCCGCGGGTTTCCCGTCTCAGATAAGCCGCAGGCGAGGCAAACGTGGCATGATGGAGAGTGCCGTCCCGCACCAGGATAAAACCCGCATCGTACGGCACCTGGCCCCATTTATGGAAGTCGAAGGCGATGGAGTCGGCCCGCTCGATACCTTCAAGCCGGGGGGCGATATCCGGGGCCAGAACGGCAAGGGCCCCGCACGCACCGTCGACATGAAACCAAAGCCCCTCTCCATGGGCGATATCCGCAAGGACGGCAAGATCATCGATGGCGCCGACATCGACCGTGCCCACCGTCCCGGCAACGAAAAACGGGGTAAGACCGACGCTCCGATCCGCTGCGATGGCGCGCTCCAGCGCCGCGGCATCCATCCGGTGCCGAGCATCCATCGGGATGACCCGGAGGGCATCGATCCCCAGGCCGGAAAGATCCATCGCCTGCGCGATACAGCCATGGGCGCCGGCGGAGGTATAGGCGGTCAGGCGTTTGCCGCTGCCGGCGATGCCCTGATGGCGCACGCCGGCGCCCAAGGCGGCGGTCCGGGCAACGAGGACGCTGATCAGATTCGCCATGGATGTGCCGGTCACAAACAGGCCGCTTGCGGTTTCCGGAAAGCCGAACAGCTCGCGAACCCACTGGAGCACTTGCCGTTCCACCTCGATCGGGATCTGGTCGCGCCCGCCAAGATTCGCGTTCAGCCCGGCGGCCAGCATCTCCGCCAGCATGCCGACCGGGGTCCCGCCGCCATGGACCCAGCCCATGAAGCCCGGATGCGCGTTGCCCACGGCGAAGGGGAGAATGTCCTGCATGAACGTCTCATGCACCGCTGCGAGATCGGTCGGTTCTTTGGGAAGGGATTGATGGAACAGGGCGCGCACATCTTGCGGGATCGGCTGCCAGACCGGGCGCTCACGGATGTGCTCCAGATAGTCCAGAATATCGTCGAGCATTCGGTGGCCCTGGACCCGGAGATCCTTCCAGTCAGACGGATCAAGAGTGTCCTGAGATGTCACCCCTTTGCCTTTTTCCATTGAGATTGAAAGCCTGCCCCGGGTGCTCGGACGATAACCCGCCTGGTTCAAGTGCGTCAAGGGCGGAGGCGCCCTACCGGCGCGAAAAAATAAATGTCTCCTTCGCGGGTGACACCGGACGCCGTGCACGAAAACCGCCTGTTATCGCTGGATCGAGGCTAATGGCCGCTTTTTCGAAACCCGAATTTCTTTTCGCGCCCCAAACCAGCTCTTGGGGGTTTTTTCAAAGCCGTTTCTTAGGATTATCTAACAGGAATCGATGATGGCGAACTTGGTGTAAAAATATCCTGTAAAATATTCCACATTTAGCCCGAATGTTTCATAAACTTCCAATCAATGCTGAAAGCATACCATTTCGACCGCCAAATGCGAGCCAAGGAGTTACTTTTGCTTGAAGGCGGACGCCAA
>JAJZUU010000115.1 GCA_021848325.1 Pseudomonadota bacterium
TGCGGCGAATCCGCGCGTCTGCGGCGTTGCGAGCCTTGCCAATGGAATGACCATTGGCCGCGGCTCGCGCCTTGCATCCATCGCGGATTCGCCGCAACAAATGTCCAAGTTATTGTTTCTCGACGCCTTAGCGGGATTATCCATGGATAAGGAGAGGGCATCCCGTGCCGGGAGATGACGGACAGGCTCCGGCCGCGACCAGGCGCATCCTGCACATCGACATGGACGCCTTTTTCGCCGCGGTGGAACAGCAACGGCACCCGGAATGGGCCGGCCGGCCGCTGGTGATCGGGGGAAGAGGCGACCCCCTGCAGCGCGGCGTGGTGGCCACCGCGTCCTACGAGGCGAGAAAATACGGCATCCATTCCGCCATGCCCCTCAGGACCGCCTACCATCTGTGCCCGGACGCCGTTTTCGCGCCCGTGGATTATCGGGAATACGAACAGGTGTCGGCCAAGATCAAGAAAATCCTGCGCAGCGTGACCCCACTGCTCGAAGACGTGGGCATCGACGAGGCCTATCTGGACGTCAGCGTGCTCCCCGCCCCGGCGGAAGACCTGGCCCGCGACATCAAGCAGCGCATCAGGGCCGCCACCGGGCTCACCTGCTCGGTGGGCATCGCCCCCAACAAACTGCTGGCCAAGATCGCCTCCGACCTGCAAAAGCCGGACGGCATCACGGCGATTGCCCAGAGCGACATCCCGGACCGCATCTGGCCTCTGCCGGTGCGGAAGATCCCCGGGGTCGGCCCGGTGACCGAGGGGCGGTTACGGGCTATGGGCGTGGAAACCATCGGGCAGTTGGCGGCGCTGGCGCCGGACCGGCTGGCGGCGGCCTTCGGCCCCTCCCACGGCGGCTTCCTGCACCGCGCCGCCGGAGGCGTCGACCAACGCCCCTTGGTGACCCATCGGGAGCCCAAGTCCCGCAGCCGCGAGATCACCTTTCAGCGCGATACCGACGATTGGCAGGCGGTGGCAAAGGTCCTCGCCGCCCTGTCGCGGGAGGTCGCGGCGGAACTGAAACGGGAGGGATGCCGGGGCAGGACGGTGGGGGTGAAGCTGCGTTTCAGCGATTTCGAGACCCATACCCGGGAACGGACCCTGAAGGAATTTACCCATTCTCCGGAGACCATCCGCAAGGCCGCCTTCGATTGCCTGGGCAGGCTTGCGCTGACCAAGAAGGTGCGGCTGGTCGGGGTGCGCGTGGGCGACCTGAAAAGGGAGGATGCCCGGTGAGCCGGGCCCACACGACAGGCGCCGCCCCCGCTTTCCGGGGCGGACTGGGGATCCTGGTGCAGAAACTGGGGGGCACGTTCTCCGCCGTCCTGGGCATCGATCTGCCGTCCCGGGAGCCGGGGCAGATCTTCAGGTGGCTGCTGGCCTCCCTCCTGTTCGGCGCGAGGATCTCGGAACGGATCGCCGCCAACACCTACCGGGAGTTCGAAAGGGCCGGGGTGGTCTCGCCCGAAACCATCCTTTCAACCGGCTGGCAGGGGCTGGTGGATATCCTGGATCGCGGGGCTTATGTGCGCTACGATTTCAAGACCGCCACCAAGCTGCTGGAGGTGAGCCGGGCGCTGCTGGATCGCTACGGCGGCGACCTCAACGCCCTGCACGGCGAGGCGGAAGACACGCCGGACCTGGAACGCCGGATCAAGGACCTGGGCAAGGGTGTGGGAGAGGTCACCGCAAACATCTTCCTGCGCGAGATGCGGGGCGTTTGGGCCAAGGCGGAGCCGCTGCCCGGGGACCTGGTCTGTGCGGCGGCGCGGGACCTGGGCCTGGTCGGCGCGGACGCGACCGATTCGCGCGGCATCCTGGAGTCCCTGCGCAGCCGCTGGCTGCAGGAGGGAATGCCGGCGGCCCGGTTTTCCGACCTGGAGGCGGCGCTGGTCAGGCACGGCAAGGCCCTGCGCGCGACCGGAAGGCATCGGGCGGCCGGGGCCGGCGCCAAACATGGGGTTCGCTAATTGCCCGGGATGAGCCTTACCAAGACCGAGAACACCTACTGCGGGCGTTTCGCCCCCTCGCCCACCGGACCGCTGCATTTCGGGTCGCTGGTGGCCGCGGTGGGCAGCTTCCTGAGCGCCCGCAGCCGCGGCGGCCAATGGCTGGTGCGCATCGAGGACCTGGATGCGCCGCGCCAGGTGCCGGGGGCAGCGGACCGGATCCTGCGCACCCTGGAGGCGTTCGGCATGGCCTGGGACGACCCGGTGATGTACCAAAGCACCCGCAAGGAGGCCTACGAAGCCGCGCTGCAGCGCCTGCGCAGCCAAGGCGCGGTCTATGCCTGCGGCTGTACCCGCCGCGAGATCGCCGACTCCAGCATCGGCGGCCCCGTGGCAGCGATCTACCCGGGGACCTGCCGCCGCGGACTGGCGCCGGGGCGCCTGCCCCGTGCCTTGCGGGTGAGGGTGGACGGCCCGGCCGTCGCCTTCGAGGACCGGGTGCAGGGCCGCCTCAGCCACTTCCTGGGGAGCGAGTCCGGGGACTTCGTGGTGCGCCGCGCCGACGGCCTGTTCGCCTATCAACTGGCGGTGGTGGTGGACGACGGGGAACAGGGGATCACCGAGGTGGTGCGCGGCGCCGATCTGCTGGACTCGACCCCCAGGCAGATCCACCTGCAGCGCTTGCTGGGGCTGCCCACCCCGCAATACCTTCATCTCCCGGTGGCGGTGGACGCCCGGGGAGAAAAGCTGTCCAAGCAGACCCGGGCGGCGCCCCTGGGCAGCGCCAGGCCGGTGCCCCTACTGGCGGGGGCGCTGGCGTTTCTCGGGCAGCGGCCCCCGGCCGAGCTTGCCGGGGCCGAAGTGGACGAGTTCTGGCGCTGGGCCGTGGCACACTGGCGGGCCGGACGCATCCCGCGAGTGCGGGCGCTGGCCGCGCCCTGAGAGCGCGTGCAGGATTTCTTCCTTTTTGCGCGAATGCCCAACGCGATGCCGGGAAGCGCAGAATGAGGCCTGGCGCGCTCCGCTCATATCACCTGTCTCCCCTTAGTTCTACTTTGTCAGATTGATTTTCAAACATCTTCCGCCGTCATATGATATAATGCAATCTCTTGTTTATATGAATATTTATGGAGTTGATGCTAACCATGCCAACTCAGATATGTCAATCGCATTCTCGCGCCGGCGGCGAATGTCCAGTCCAATCTGGACAGCCATTTTGCCCCCTGCATCCCCTGCTTTGAATTCACGACGCGCTCGGTCGCCGAAGCAGCCAAGTCTTACCCGCGCGGACTCCACCGATCCACTCGGGCCAACATGGAACGCATGGCGGACGTCGTCGCGGGCAGCCACCCGCAGCGACTGCATCACATGCTGAGCGAATCCGCCCGGGATCGCGCCGGCGTGCTCCGGCAACCGGTGGCCGACGCCAATGCGCACTTCGGGCGAGGCGGCACGGCTCTGGTGATTGACGAGAGCGGCTTTGCCAAGAAGGGCGAACACTCGGCGGGGGTTGCCCGGCAATGGAATGGCCGGCTGGGCAAGACGGACAACAGCCGGGTGGGCGTCCCCCAAGGGGACTTCCTGCGGGGCGTCCCCCAAGGGGACTTCCTGCGGGGCGTCCCCCAAGGGGACTTCCTGCGGGGCGTCCCCCAAGGGGACTTCCTGCGGGGCGTCCCCCAAGGGGACTTCCTGCGGGGCGTCCCCCAAGGGGAC
>JAJZUU010000116.1 GCA_021848325.1 Pseudomonadota bacterium
CCCTGACGGATGCGCGGAAGGAAGCCAACCGGGTCAAGTCCACCGTGCGGGCGCGAGTCGAGCATGTCTTCGGTGCCCAGGCACAAATGGGGGGCCATATCGTGCGCACCATTGGCCTGGAGCGGGCCAAGGTCAAGATCGGAATGATGAATCCGGTATACAACATGAAGCGCCTGGGACAACTGCTCAAGCGGGATGCGAAGAGGCTGTTTTGCCCGGATGGCGGGAGAGGTGCGCCCGTAGTGGCTTAAAACAGGGAAAATTCGCTGGGGAATCCCTCTCTACCGGGATATTCTGCTCAATATTTAGGCAAACCCCGGTGTGCCAAAAAAAATCAACCGCTAAGATCGGGAGTGGAGCGGAAATAGTGATTTATAGAGGTGCCCTTAATGCTTAACAGGTCCTTACTTTGGATCGAAACGGGCTTGGGCCAGGCGCAGCAGGCCCTCGGTCTGGGCCGTGATGCGGGCGGCCACTGCTTGGTCCAGGCGCTCCAGCCAGCGCCGCGGGATGTCCGCCGCGCCGTAGGTGGCGCCTGCCAGCATGCCGGCCAGGGCCCCGGTGGTGTCCGCATCCTCGCCCCGGTTGACCACCTCCACCACGCAGGACTCGAAGGAGTCGGTGGCGAACAGGAAGTGCAGGACGGTCTGCACGGTGTCCACGATGTAGCCGGAGGCTCGCCCGGGGTAGGGGGCGAAGCGAAAGGCCGGATATTCCGCCAGCAGCCGGTTGGCCACCGCCCGGCAGGCCTTGATGCCGCCGCCCAGCAGCAACTGCTGCACCATCTCGCCGAGAGCCAGGGTGGCGGCATCGGACAGGGGGTGGTTGTGGGTGAGGTGGCACTGCTGGCGGCTCCAGCGGGCGAAGGCCTCCCCGTCCTCCAGGGTGGCCAGGGCCACCGGCAGGTTGCGCATGCATGCGCCGTTGCCCGCGTCCCCTTCGCTGGGCGGGGCCTCCAGGCTGCCGTCCAGCATGTAGCGGCGGATGCCGCGGCGGCAGGTGTTGCCCACGTCCGCCGGCCGGGTCTTGAGCCAGGCGGCGAAGGCGTCCGCCGCGGCCTCGGGCACCCAGCCCTGCCGCTCGAGGATGGCGCCGCCCAGGGCCAGGGACATGACGGTGTCGTCGGTGACCTGGCCGGGCTTGAGGCGCAGCCAGCCGCCCCCCGTCATGTGGCGGTGCACGCCGTATTGGGCCTTGATCTCCCGCGCGGTCATGAATTCCACGGTGGCGCCCAGGGCGTCGCCCACCGCCAGTCCCAGGTAGGCGCCCAGGGCCCGCTCCCGGATCTGCGCCCAGTCCACGGCGCGGGCGGACATGCCGTCAGACATAGCTCACTTTCACCCGGTAGTCGCCGCCGATGACCAGGTATTCCGCTTCCCCCTTGAGGGGATGCCGGGGCAGCAGGTCGTTGAAGAACAGGACTTTCGCCGTGGGCACCCGGGCCTCCAGGATGTAGTCGCCGAACTCGTCGGCCACCGCGCGGTCAGCGCTGAAGGAAACCAGGTTGTTCAGCCGCACCACCGCCTCCCGGTTGCGCGCCTGCTGGATCAGGGGATGCTCCACGAAGTCGTTGACGCCCCGGTACAGGGTGAGGTGGCGGCGTCCCGCCGACGGCCAGCGGGAGAAGGCCCATTGGCAGAACTCGTACAGCAGGTCCAGTTGCAGGCTGATGCTGTTGTTGTGGAAGCGGCTGGACATCTTTTCCTCCACGTAGGCCGCCCAGGCGGGGGATGAAAACCGGGCGAGGGGCGCCTTGTGGAAGGTGGGGAACAAACCGAACCGGCTTTCCACCCAGCCCTTCAGCACCGCTCCCTCCTGGCTGTTGGCGTCGAACCCCCAGCCCTTGAGCAGGCGCAGGTAGCTGGAGCGGTAGCGCCGCTTGCCGTCGGCGGCGTCGCGCTCCCGGTCGAGGCCGAACAGCACGTCCATGTAGTCCTGGAACAACTGCGCCGCCTGGCCGAGGCCGGCGGCATCCTCCAGTTGGCGGAAGAAATGGCGGTTGGTCTCCCGCACCCCGCTGATGTGCAGCGGCACCGGGAAGTCGTTGAACGCGGCGCTGGCCAGCAGCCCGGTGGGCACCCCCAGCAGGTTGGTGCTGTGCCCGGCCGGGCCCGTCAAGGCCATGGCTCAGACGGCGTGCAGCGGGATGAAGACCTGGCGCCTGCGCCCCAGCAGGGCGTCCACCTTATTGCGCACGGCCTCGACGGTAAGCGGCTTCGGCAGCAGGCCGTCGGCCCCCGCTTGGAGGCAGGACTGGGCCAGGGGGTCGGCGGGCGAGTCGGTCACCAGCAGGATCTTCGCCCCCGGCAACTGCGCCTTGATTGTCGCGATCACCTCCATGCCCCGTTCCCGCGCCAGCGCGAGCCCCAGCAACAACAGATCGGGCGGCCATTCCCGGGCCTTTTCGAAGGCGGCCTCCAGGGTCGCCAGTTCGTGGGCCTCGTTTTCGTCGTGCAGCATGAACTGCAGCGCCATGCGGATGATCTCGTCGCTGTCCACTACGAACAGGCGCTTGTTGTCCACCGCCCTGGAACTGTCTACGCCGATCTGCATATGCCTTTCTCCGGGTCGAACGCGGCCGCCCCTGCGGCGGCCCTTCCCGTCCAAATAGCAAGAACCGTTCCGGTCGGCATCTTCCCCGGCACGCGCCCGCCGCCGGGCCGCTCGGGCCGGCGGCGGGCGCCGCTTTCGGTGTAGGTTTTGCGACGGCCGCCGAAGGCTTTGTCCAGTTTGCGACAAGGCGGCCGCGAGGGGCGCGGTTGACAGGGGGACATTTGTACCGAAACTCATCGGCTGATCCCTATCCAGCCCCGCCCCGCCCCAATCGATGCTCAAGACGACGGCCAGATCCATGCCGTAACCCGACGGACGCAACGCACGCCATACCAGTGCCGGTCCAGGCGGACTACGGGCGGTCATCGACGGCGAGCGGCGCCCCAACACAGAGGTTGGCCATGGCCGCATAGTTCTATTTCTGGAGGCCACTAAAATGGGGGGATTACCAGGGACATCGCCTGCGCCGCCTACGTCTGGCTGAACGAGCAGCACATCACCCACTGCCCGGGGTGTTGGGGGTGGAAATCAACTATTCCACCCGCCGCGCCCGCGTGAGAAATTGGAACTTGGCCCATTTATCCCGCATTGCCGAGTATGGAGAAGGAAAAAGGCAATATCCCGGTGCCGCTTTAGCCCGAACTTTGGCCCCTGAAATAGCCGAAGTCCTTGCGCAAGGCGGATTTCGGCATTTTTTTGAGGGGAAATGTACCCATGTAATATGGCATTTTCAGCTTGCTTTTTGCGGGCGGCTGTGGCAAGCATGACTGCCATGCATATCGAGACGGTTCGCAATCGCAATTCTCCTGCGACCATCCTGTTGCGCGAGTCCTATCGCGATGATGGCAAGGTCAAGAAGCGCACATTGGCCAATATTTCCTGCTTGCCCGCTGGAGTGATAGAGGGTCTCAAGGTATTGCTCAAAGGCGGGGTTGCCGTACCCCGTGCAGATGCGGTCTTCACCGTCGGGCGCAGCCTTCCACACGGCCACGTTGCAGCAGTACTCGGCAGTGCGCTGGCGTGTGGAGCCGAGGAATG
>JAJZUU010000057.1 GCA_021848325.1 Pseudomonadota bacterium
TGAAACCGGCCGAAGGAGGAAATTGGAGTTATTCTGGGGTAAAATCAACAGCAGGGCGGGTAGCAGTAAACATTTTTTACGAATCGGTTTTTAGAGAACTCCTATTCTATCAAATGCTTGCTTTGCTTTGCTATGCGCCCTTTTTATGCAAAATCCGGGTTAACAGGTCCTTACTGTTGTCCGCCAGCCTGTTTGCGGCAGACGAGATGCGCGATGGCCTGTGGGAGATCACTACCCGCATGGAGATGCCCCAAGGCATGCCCATGCCCGCCATGCAGCCCATGACGCAAAGGCAGTGCATCACCAAGAAGGACCTGCAGGACCGCAAGAACACCGTCCCCCATGACTCCCGGTGCCAGGTCGCCGACATCAAGACCATCGGCAGCAAGACCAGTTGGAGGGTCCGCTGTCCGGGCCCGGATGCCGCCAGCGGCAGCGGCGAGATCACCTACCGCGGCGACGGCTACCAAGGGGTGATGCGGATGAACACCGGTGAGATGGGGCAAATGGTCATGCATTACAGCGGAAAGCGTATCGGCGACTGCAAGTAGCCGGAGGGACCGCAAGTGGCGCGCTGGCCGCAGCGCGCCCGATTTCCCAACTCGACCGGAATCCCGAGCAGGGGTCGGCAAGACTAACGCCTATTCCCCCGGGTGCGGCGCCTCCCCTTCGTCCGTGTCCAGCGGCCACAACCGGTGGGCATCCAGTTGCAGGCGATAGTGGCCTTCGGCGGCATTGAGCCGGGCCAGGGTGGCGGCAAGTTCCGCGTCGTTGGCCTGGCGCCGTGCCGTGAGCAGGTCGGTCAGGTTGGCTTCCCCGAGGGCGTAGGCCCGGCCCATCAGCTCGGCGTTTTGCGCCATGCCGGATGCGACTTCCCGGGCCTTCAGCCAGGTCCCGTAGGCGGCATCGGCGCTGGCGTAGAGGTTGGCGATGTCGGCGTTGAGCCGGGACACCAGCGCCGCCTCCGTGGCCACGGCCTCCTCCGCCTGCGCCCGGGCGCTGTCGGCGCCGGCGGCCCGCGCCGCCCCGGGCAGGGGGATGCTGACGCTCACCCCCAGCACCCGTTCCTCGCCGCCCCGCTCGCTGGAATAGTGCAGTCCCACGGTCGGGTCGGGCATCCGGTCCGCCTGGGTGCGGGACGCCACCAGTTGCCAATGCCGCACCCGGCCCTGGGCCAGACGCAGTTCGTGGTTGTCCTTCAGGATCGCATCCCGCCAGTACGGAAGATCATGCTGCAACGGCGCCGGCACGCTCAGGGTCGGCCGGGCCGGCAAGGGGATGGCGGGAAAACGCTGGGTCAGGTCGTTGGCCGCCATCTGCCGCTGCAAATTCGCCTGTTGCAGGGAGGCCTCGGCCTGGGCCACCGCGGCCTGCGCCATCAGTGCCTCCAGCCTTGGGGCGTCCCCCGCCTTGACCCGCTTGTCGACGATGGCCGACTGCTGCTTCAGGGTTGCCACCTGGGTTTCCCATTGCCGCGCCTGACTGTCCGCCCGGGCCCAGTCGAACCACAACTTGAGCAGGGTGCGCCCCGCCTCGTGCATGGCGTCGCCATAGGCAAGCTCGGCCTGGCTCACCCCCTGGGCGCCGATCCTGCCGTCCAGGACGGCCTTGCCCGGCAGGCGCAGCGGCCGGTCGAGCTCGATGCTCCACTCGTTGAGATGCTGCTGCGGGTCGGTGCGCACGGTGCGCTGCTGCTCGCTCAGCCGTGCGCTGTATTCGTAGCTTCCCGCCTGCAGCTTGCGCTCGTTGGCCTGCTCCATGCGGACCCGGGCCCGGGCGGCCTGGACCTGGGGATAGGCGGCCATGGCCCGGGTCACCGCCTGAAGCGGCGGCAGGTCGGGATAGTCCGCGGCCTCCCCGGAATGGGCCGGCGCTGCGCCGAGGGCGGCCAGCAGCCCCAGCAGCGCGGATAGCGATATCTTTCCCGATCTCATTTGAACCTCCCGAATTCGGTCACCGGCGTCATCCAGTAGGCGATCTCGGAAATGGGCAGCGCCTGCTTCAGTTGGCCGATCAACCGGGCGGCGTCCTCGCCGTTCATCACGATCTGGATTTCGGCGCGCCGGGCGCGGCCGCGCACCTCCTCGGTGGTGCCGTGAAGCGGCATGGCATGGCCTTGCCCCTCCACCCGGGTGATGGTGAAGCCGGAGACGAGTTCCGACAGTTCGAGCAGCCGGTCCACCAGGTTTTCTTCCAGCCCCTTGGGGGCCACGATGGTCAGGGCCGTGTCATAAGGTTTCATAGCGTTTTCTCCCGATTTGCGATCTCTGCGGCGGACGTCATGCCTGCCCCTCCGCGCGGACCACGCCGAAACGGCGATATAGAATGGGCAACAGCACCAGGGTGAGCAGGGTGGAGGTCACCAGCCCCCCGATCACCACGGCCGCCAGGGGTTTTTGGATCTCCGAGCCGGGGCCGCTGGCGAACAGCAGAGGCACCAGGCCGAACGCCGCGATGCTGGCCGTCATCAGGACCGGCCGCAGACGGCGCTTCGCCCCTTCCACCACCAGCTCGGCCACGGGCATGCCTTGCTCCCTCAATTGATTGAAATAGGTCACCATCACCACGCCGTTCAGCACCGCGATGCCCAGCAGCGCGATGAAGCCCACCGAGGCGGGGACCGAAAGGTATTGGCCGGAAAGCCACAGGGCGAACACCCCGCCGATCATGGCGAACGGGATATTGCTCAACACCAGGACCGCCTGCCTCACCCTGCCGAAGGTGGTAAACAAGATCAGGAAGATCATGCCCAGGGCCACCGGCACTACGATAGCCAGGCGCTTGGCGGCCCGCTGCTGGTTTTCGAACTGCCCGCCCCACTCGATGCGGTAGCCGCTCGGCAGGGGAACCCGCTGCGCGACCGCCCGCTTGGCATCGTCGACGAAGCCCACCAGGTCGCGGCCACGCACGTTGGACTGGATCACCACGTAGCGCTGGGCGTTTTCCCGGTCGATCTTCACCGGCCCGTCCACCCGCTCCAGCTTGGCCACCGCGGCAAGGGGCACGGTGGCCCCGTCCGGCGCGGTCAACCTGAGGCCGGAGAACAGCGCCGGAGATGCGCGCAGGTCCGCCGGGCCGCGCACCTGCAACGGCGTGCGGCGCTCCAGTTCCTGCACCATCCCGACCGTCCTGCCCTCCACCAGGCCGTGCAGGTCATTCTCCAGGGCGTCGACGCTGAATCCGGAGCGCCCGGCCGCCAGGCGGTCGATCTTCACGCTCAGGTACTGCACGCCGCTGTTTTTCGGGGTATACACATCCTCGCTCCCCGTCACCGACTTGAGCACCGCTTCGATCTGGCCCCCAAGCCGGTCCAGGGTGGCGAGATCGGGGCCGAACACCTTGACCGCCACGTCGCCCCGCACCCCCGTCAGCATCTCGGCAACCCGCATCTCGATCGGCTGAGTGAAGCTGTAGGATATCCCCGGAAACTGGTCCATGACCTTGCGCAGCCGGTCGATCAGCCACTGCTTGTCCGGCACCCGCCAGGCGCTGCGAGGCTTGAGCTGGAGAAAGGTGTCGGTATCGTTGAACCCCATCGGGTCCAGCCCCAGCTCGTCCGAGCCGGTGCGCGCCACGATGCCCTTCACCTCCGGCACCTGGGACAGAATGGCCCGCTGAATGCGCGTATCCAGGCGCGCCGACTGATCCAGGCTGATGGACGGCAGTTTGGTCACCTGCATGACGATGGTCCCCTCGTCCATTACCGGCATGAAGGTCTTGCCGATCAGGGTGTAGACGCCCCCGGTGACCAGCAGCAGCGCCAGCGCCGCGCCCACCACCAGGCGGGAATGGTCCAGCGCCCAGCGCAGCGACGGCAGGTACCAGGCGGTCAGTTTGCGTACCAGCCAGGGCTCCTGGTGGCTGCCCGATTTGATGAGGTAGCTGGCGATCACCGGGATCACCGTCAGGGACAGCAGCAGCGAGCCGGAAAGGGCGAACACGATGGTGAGCGCCACCGGCACGAACAGCTTGCCCTCCAGGCCCTGGAGCGTAAGCAGCGGGAAGAACACCACGATGATGATGAGAATCCCGGAAGCCACCGGCACCGAGACCTCCCGCGCCGCCCGGTAGATCAGATGCAGATAGGGAAGCCGTCCCTTGGCCCCGCCTTCGGACAGGCGGGTGACGATGTTTTCCACCACCACCACGGCGGCGTCCACCAGCATGCCGATGGCGATGGCGAGCCCGCCCAGGCTCATCAGGTTGGCCGACATGCTGAACCAGCTCATCAGGATGAAGGTGATCAGCGCCGCCAGGGGCAGGGTGAGCGCCACCACCACCGCCGCCCGCAGATTGCCGAGGAACAGCAGGAGCAAGGCAAGCACCAGGACCACGGCCTCCAGCAGGGCCTCGGACACGGTGCCGACCGCATGCTGCACCAGGCTGCCGCGGTCGTAAAACATCTGGGTGTGTACCCCCTTGGGAAAGCCGGCCTGAAGCTGCGCCAGTTTCTGCCGCACCTCCTCCACCACCTTGCGCGCGTTGGCGCCGCGCAGGCCCAGTACCAGGCCCTCCACCGCCGCCCCCTTGCCGTCCTTGGTGACGGTGCCGTAGCGGGCCAGGCTGCCGATCCGCACGTCCGCCACGTCGCCCACCCGGACCGGATGGCCGTCCACGTTCGCCACCACGATGGCGCGCACATCGTCCAGGGTCCGGACCGCACCCTCGGCCCTGACCACCAGGACCTCCTCGCCCTCAGTGAGGCGGCCGGCGCCGTCGTTGCGGTTGTTCCTCTCCAGCGCCGCCTGCAGGGCGTCGATGGTGATGCCCCGGGCGTTCATGGCCGCCACGCCGGGCACCACCTGGAACGTCCGCACCCGCCCCCCAAGGGAGTTCACGTCGGCCACACCGGGCAAGGTCCGCAGCGCGGGGCGGATGCCCCAGTCGAGCAGGCTGCGGCGCTGCTCCAGGGTGAGGTTTCCGCCTTCGATGGTGAACATGAACATCTCCCCCAGGGGGGTGGTGATCGGCGCCAGGCCGCCCGATACCCCGGGCGGCAGGTCCTTGATCACGCTGTTCAGGCGCTCCGTCACCTGCTGGCGGGCCCAGTAGATGTCCGTCCCCTCCTCGAAGTCGATGGTCAGGGAGGCCAGGGCGTATTTCGACACCGAGCGCAGAATGCGCTGGTGGGGGATGCCCAGCATCTCCAGCTCGATCGGGGTAGTGATGCGGGCCTCCACCTCCGGCGGGGTCATGCCAGGCGCCTTGAGGATGACCTGCACCTGGGTGGTGGAAACATCGGGGAAGGCGTCGATCGGCAGTTCGCGGAAGGCGTAGGCCCCGCCGCCGATCACGATCGCCGTCAGCACCAGCACCAACAGGCGCTGGGTGAGTGAAAATTCGATCAGGCGCGCCAGCATCATTCCTCTCCGATTCCGGTCCAGGCCGCCTTCAGGGCCGCCACGCCGCTTACCGCGACCCGCTCGCTACCCCGGAACGGGCCGTCGATCAGCACCGAATCCCCGGACTCGCTCAATACCGTCACCGGCTGGGCCCGGAAGCCGCCCGGGATCTCCACGAACACGTAGGGCCTGGCTTGCTGCCATACCACCGCAGCCAGCGGCGCCCGCCACTGCTTGGCGGAGCTTCCGCCGCCCGCCAGCACGGCCTCCACGTATTGCCCGGGACGGAGCATGCGCCGCCCCTGGCGGACGCTGGCGCGCACGGTCACCGTCTGGGCGGCTGGGTTCACGTCGCCGGCCACCGACAGCACCTTGCCATCGGCGCCGAACGCCGGCACGGAAACCGCCGCGCCGGGCGCGATGCCGCCGGCGGCCGATGCGGGCACCTGGATCTCGATCCATAGCGGATCGAGCCTGGCCACCTTGTACAGCGGGGTCGAGGCCTCTGTCCGTTGCCCGACGCTCGCCATCTGCTCCAGCACCACCCCGTCCAACGGCGAGACGATATCCAGCGTAGTGCTCATGCCCCGGGCCGAGCGCAGGCGCCCGATCGCCCCCTCCGACATGCCGTACAGACGCAAGGCCTGGCGCCGTTCGGACAGCGCGGCGGCCGCCTGGGCATAGCCGCTGCGGGTAGCGAGATAACGCCCTTTCGCGATGATGCCTTCCTTGAACAATTGCTCGTCGCGCTTCAGGTTTTCCTCCGCCAACCGGGCCTGAATGGCCGCCTGCAGGTAGTCCCGCTGCGCTTCGACCAACATCGGGCTCTGCAGGCGCGCCAGGATTCGCCCTTTCCGCACCGGGTCGCTGGGCGCGACCGCCATCATCTGGATCACCCCGGCCAGGGGCGCGCTAACCACCTGAATCTGGTTATTCGGGACCACCACCCTGGCCGGCATCCCCGAGCCGCGCACCGCGCCCTCGGCCACCAGGGGCGCGCTCTCGATCCCCAGCGCCCGGATCTGACCGGCGCTGACCCGGATCTGATCCGCGGCAACGCCTTGCGCAAGGGCCGGCCCACCCACCACTACGCCCGCGCAGCAGACCGCGAGCAGCGTACGCTTCATCTTCTTCATGTGCATTCTCCCGCACCCGCGGCAACAGCGACGAGCGCCACCGGGGTCCGTATAATTTGGGACGACACGGACCGTCCAGCCCCGCCCCCAAGGGATGTACGGGGACCGGTTCCGTTCCTGATTCAACAAGTTGGAAAAGCGATTGTGCTTAACTTAGCTTAGCTTGGCGTAGCTAAGCATCAAGCCGAGACGAGGGGAGGAGCATTGGAAGGGGGTAGGAAATGGGCTCGGCGCTGGTTAAACCGGACGCCTTCCGGAACGGGCGCCACCCGACAGGCCCCGTCGGCGCGTCGCTGAAGCAACGCCAGGACGACGGGGAAGGAACTGTATGCATCAAGGGCACGGCGCTCGTCCTTGTACTCCTGAGCCACCCCGATGGCCGGATTATCGGGCCTTTCCACCTGGACGACGGGAATCGCGCCGACAAACGCATCACCCGCAGCCACCTCGTCTTCCATCTGGAAATGGACGCCGGCAAGCGGCCCGATCCCGCCGGTATGGGCGTGGAGCAAGGGCGCCAGACATTGAAGAGCGGCCAGCAGGAGCACCGCGAAGAACAGTGGCAGCCTTGTGCGCGTGATATACATGTTCAATATATTATACTTAGTCTAACCCAACGTCAAGAGAAGAACCGCGACCGCCGGCGCGGCTGAAGCCAACCCGGGAACAAGCGGCACAAATCGCTGCCTATACCGTCAGTGCAGGTCCGTTACATCCTTCGAGGAGTTCGACCATGAATCCATTGCGCGAGATCAAGCGCCACGGCCAAAGCATCTGGCTGGACAACCTGTCCCGCACCCATCTCCGGGAAGGCGCGCTACAGCGCCTGATCGAGGCTGACGGCATCTCGGGCGTGACCTCCAACCCCAGCATTTTCCACAATGCGGTGTCCGACAGCCCCTACTACCGGGAGGACCTGGCGCGGCTCAAGCGCGACCAGCCCGACCCGGAGCGGCGCTACGAGGCGCTGGTCATCCCCGACATCCGGGGGGCCTGCGACCTGCTGCAGCCGGTGTTCCGGGACAGATCCGGCGACGACGGCTACGTCAGCCTGGAGGTCTCGCCGCGCATCGCCCATGATGAAGAAGCCACCGTGATCAACGCGCAAAGGCTGGCCCGGGAGGTCGCCCGGGACAACCTGCTGATCAAGGTGCCGGCCACCCCGGCGGGGGTGCGCGCCTTCGAGCGTCTGGTGACGCAGGGGATCAACGTCAACGTAACCCTATTGTTTTCACTGCAACACATGGTGCGGGTGTTCGAGGCCTACATCCGGGGACTGCGGGCCTGGGTCGCGAGCGGCGGGGACCCGCGTCGGCCCAAGGCGGTGGCGAGCCTGTTCCTGAGCCGGGTGGACACCCTGGTGGACGAACGGCTTGCCGCCCTGGGCACGGAGGCCGCCCTGTCCCTGCGCGGAAAGAGCGCCGTGGCCATGGCGAAGCTCGCCTACCAGCGCTATCGGGAGATATTCCACGGCGGGCCCTTCGCCGACCTCGCACAGATCGGCTGCCGGCCCCAGTATCCCCTGTGGGCCAGCACCGGCACCAAGAACCCGGCCTACAGCGACGTGCTGTACGTGGAACCGCTGATCGGCCCGGAAACCGTCAACACCGTGCCCGATGCGACGCTCGCCGCCTTCCGCGAGCACGGCAGGCCCGCCGCCACCCTGGCAAGCGGGGTAGCCGAGGCCCAGGCCCAATATCTGCTGCTGGAGGAACTCGGTGTGGACATGCAGGCCGTGGGCGAAGAACTCCAGGCCGACGGCGTGAGGCTATTCGACGAGGCCTACGGGAAACTGCTGCAGTTGGTGGCTTGAGCCGCTCACTTCCACCAGGCGGGAATGCTGCCGTGGGGGATACTGTGGCAGCGCTCGCACAGGATCCAGGTGAAGGCCACCTTGCCGTGGCATACCCCGCAATACTGGCCGGTCATCACCTTGGCCATGTTGATCGGATTGGTCCCCGCCTTCGGGACGAAGATGGCGCTGTGGCAGTTGGCGCAGGCCAGCCAGCGGGTATGGGCCTTGTGGGGGAACAGCACATAGGGCATCTCTGCGGTATTCTTCATCAGCACGTCCATGTCCAGCACGCGGGGCTGCCCTTCGCCCGTAACGCTCCCGCGCGGACGAATCAGCCCTTCGTCCAGGGTCTTCATCCAGTCCACCTCCCCCAGGCGGTCCACAGGAAAGTTGAGCAGCACCCGGGTCGGGTCCTGCAGCAGCCGCAGCGCCTCGTCCGACGGGTCGTGGATGCCGTCCTTCGCCAACGGCACCGTGTGGTAGAACTTGGGCACCAGCACCCCTTGCGCCGCCGCGCCCGCCGGAGCGGCCATCATCAAAGCGCACAGCCCAAGTCCCCAAAAAACCCCTGCCCGCCACCCCGGGCGCTTCCTATCCCCGCAGAACATGTTCTCCCCTTGTCGAGACAAGCAAGCTGATATAAGGCTCCGACGCCTCCTCCTAATTTTACACCCTGGCGGGGCTAAAATACGATCTCGGTATCCTGTTATGGGGCGGGGCGCTCGGGTTCCATCGAAATTGAGGGAGATGTGTGACATGAACAAACCGGCAATCCCGGCGCTGGCCCTGGCGGGGCTGCTCGCCTTTACCGCGGGCTGCGCCTCCAACGATACGCCACGGAACGGGGCGCATCCAGAGCGGGTGGCGCAACCGGCGGCCAGACCGGGCCTGGGGATCAGCGACGCCAAGATAGGACAGGGCAAGGCGGCAAGCGCGGGCGAGGTGGCTGTGGTGCACTACACCGGCTGGCTCTACGATCCGGCCAGCCCCGGCGGTCGCGGCCGCAAGTTCGACAGCTCCCGCGACCGCGGCCGCCCCTTCTCCTTCACCCTCGGCGCCGGCCAGGTCATCAGGGGATGGGACCAAGGCATCGTCGGCATGAGGGTGGGCGGCCGGCGCACCCTCGTGATCCCGCCCGACCTGGCCTACGGCGCCCAGGGCGCGGGCGGGGTGATCCCGCCCAACGCCACCCTGGTGTTCGACGTGGAGCTGCTGGAGCTGCGCTGAATCCTATCCCCGCCCGCGAAGCCCGACGCCAGCGATGCGGGAAAGACGAAGGTGCTTCCACGCGGGGCCGCTTGAACTGGGTACTGCGCTTGGTACCGCCATGGATACCCGCCGATTCCGCGGCGCGGCCACCGGGGCGGGCACAATTTATCGCCACAAGGAGAAGGTCAAATGAGAGCAAAGAAACTGATACTGATCGGTCTGGTCGCGGCTGCCTTGCCGGTTTCCGCGCCCGCGTTCGCCGGCGGCGGCAGCGGTTGGTATGCAGGAATCGGCGCGGGCGTGAGCGACTTCCATGCCGATGCCGCCGAAATCGACCAAGCGCTCGCCGCCCAGGGCATCACCGCCAGCACCGCGGTGGACGACCGGGATACCGGCTACAAGGCATTCGTCGGCTATCAATTCAACCCGAACTTTGCCTTGGAAGGCGGCTACGTGGACTTTGGGAAAGCCAAGGCCAATGGCACCTTCACTGCCCCGGCCCCCGGCGGCACCTACTCCGGAGAGGTCAAGGCCAACGGCTGGAATCTGGACGCGGTGGGGATCCTGCCCGTCGGCGGGAATTTCTCCCTGTTCGGCAAGCTCGGGTTCATCCGCTCGAAGGTGGACGCCAGCGCCAGCGCGGCCTCGGGCGGCGCCCTGGGATTCGCCTCCGCCTCCTCCACGGAAACCAATCCCACCTTCGGCGTCGGCGCCAAGTACGACTTCACCCCGAATGTCTCCGGGCGCCTGGAATGGGAGAGGTTCAAGAATCTGGGGGATGTCAATACTGGGGAAGGGGACGTGGACCTGTGGTCTCTCGGGGTCGTTTACAGTTTCTAGCGCGTAGTGGCCCTTCCGAACGATGGGGCGCCGCTCAAGGCGCGCCCATCGTGTAGCGCCGCAAATAGATCGCGATCACCACCAAAACCAGGGATGCCGCCCATACCACCAGGTAGGCGACCAGGGATTGACGGGATATCTGGCGGAAAGTCAGGGGGAAGAATCGGGCGCGGTCAAGGCCGCGGGAAGGTACGCTCCCCGCCGGCCTCGGCACCGGGGCGGCTCAATGGATCTTGGGCGCGTCGCCCTCAACCGGCCGGCCGCTGGCGATCTCGTCCAGGGTGGCGTCGCGCACGTCCACGATATTCACCACGCAGGTGGCAGTCTGTCCGGCCAGGGGATGGTTGCCGTCCACAGTGAGCTTGCCGTCCTCGATGCGGGTGACCCGGAATTCCATGGTCTCGCCCTGGTCGTTCTGGAACGTCACCTCGGCCCCCAGGCGATGGTATTCCGGGGGCACGTTATCGATGTCGTCCGTATAAGTGAGTTCCGGCTGGTGTTCGCCGAACCCTTCCTCCGGCGGCAGCGCCACTTCCACCCGGTCCCCCGGGGCGCGCCCCTCCAGGGCGGTCTCGATCTTCTCGAACAGACCGCTGTCGGCCCCGTGCACGTAGCCGATGGGGATATCGTACTGCTCGAATACGGTACCCTGCTCGTCCACGATGGAATAGGTGAGATAGACCACCTTGTTATTGCCTACCACTTGTTCGCTCATGATTGTCTCTAGAATCTTCCGTCGTCCGGTTACCCAAGGTGGAAGTTTAACCCATCGGGCAGCAGACTCAAAACCGCCCGCACCACCGCCGGGGCTTGGGCGGGGGATGTCCGCCGGACTTCGAAAAATATGTCAACCACCGGGGTCCGGTCCCGGCAGGAACTAATTCCCCTTTTCCGGCACTAATCGGCCGTGCCCAAGCGAGGGTGCCAAAAGCCGACGGGTGCAAGCTGTGCTCAATGCGGCACCGGTCAGAAAAAACAAGAGGAACAAGATATGACGAGTAGAAGAAATGCCTCTCTGGCGCTGGCGATAGCCGGGTTCCTGGTTGTTTCATTGGCGGGGACATGCTCCGCCGCTTTCGCGGGAAGCGGCGACGATCTGGCGGAAAACGCGAAGCCACCGCTGCAGATCGTCAATCGGACGGGGCTCAAGGTGGTGGTCCAGGTCAATCATTCCGATACCATGCCCAACGGCATCGGCAAGCAGGTAATGGCGACCAAGAACCTCCTCGACCAGTACGCCGCCCTCGGCATGAAGCCCGGCAAGGACTACCAAATCGTTATGGTGTTCAGGGCCGACGGCGCGCAGTTTCTCCTGACCGACCCGGCCTATGAGCTGAAGGTAAAACAGCCGCACCCCCAGGGCAACCCCAATAAGGCGATACTGGAGGCGCTGCAGGCAAGGGGCGTAACCATGTTCGAGTGCGGGGTGGCCATGAGGCTGAAAGGCTACGCGCATCAGGACCTCCTTCCCTTTAGCCGGATTGTCGTGTCCGGTATCGGTGCAGTAGTGGATTTCGAAAAATCCGGCTACCTGCCGGTCACGCCGTAGGGGCGCCTCGCACGGCCGGCTTGGCCGCCGGCCGGCGCCGCTTGCAGGGCGGATCCCGGTAATGATTGGCCAGGGACCGGCCTAGGAGCCTGTCGGACTTGAAGAATCGAAGCGAAAATTCGGCTGGCCGAGGACAGATTTTGTCGATTTTGCAGGTCAATAGTCGTTCTATTGACCAAAAAAGCGGCGAAATATGGACCGGTCAGGTGGATTTGCAGCCGATTTCCTTTAAGTCCGACAGGCTCCTAGTACCGGGAAGCGCCGAACAAGGGCCACGCCGCAAATCGCACCGGCTTGCTGGCGTGGAGCGTCAGGCTGTCGCCCAGCACCGCGTCCTCCAGGACGATCGCCTTCACACCCTCCAATTGCGGCGGCTGCCCGTCCGTCACGAAGCGGCCGACCGGGCCATCGCAACCGGGCATGGCCGGGCTGATCTCGGTAGTGAAGACACCCGCCTCTTTGCCGACGAAGCGGTAGCTCACCGGTAGACGGTTGTCGGCCACGGCAAGTTTGCCATCCTTGATGCGGGTAACGCGAAATTCCATGGTCTCGCCCTGGTCGTTCCGGAGCGTCGCCTCCACCCCCGGTTAGCGGCATCCCGGCTGGTGTTCGCCAAACCCTTCCAGGGCCGCCTCGATCTTTTCGAACGGGCCACTGCCGGCCCCATGCGCTTAGCCGACGGGGCTATCGTTCTGCTCGAATACCCGTACTTCGCTCGCCTACGACGGCATATGATGAGAGAGGCCGCCGTTGTTCCTGCTTGCCCCTTGTCCGCTGTTGCCCCCCGGTCCGCGGACGCGGATCCGACGAGCACCTCTAACATTTAATGGCGTGCCGACCGCAACCGACTGTTGTCGTTAGTTGTATTCGCGCTAAAAGCGGATATACTTATCCGCAACAGATTCCTACAGCCCTAGGAGCCTGTCGGACTTGAAGAATCGAAGCGAAGCGGGTCAGGCAGGCAAGCCGCGTAGCGGCTGCTCGCAAAATTCGGCTGGCCGAGGACAGATTTTGTCGATTTTGCAGGTCAATAGTCGTTCTATTGACCAAAAAAGCGGCGAAATATGGACCGGTCAGGCGGATTTGCAGCCGATTTCCTTTAAGTCCGACAGGCTCCTAGCCAATCAAGGGGCCGGAAAAGCACAACAGGAGGTTGCGCGGCCGCCATCTCAAGCGATCTCGGGGAAGGTTATAAGGAAAGGATACGACGGGGGAGCCCAAGGATCCCCCGCACCAGCGAAAACAATTTCCACAACAAAAAAGGAGGGGATCATGAAAGCTCTCTTGGCGGTTTTTCTTCTTGGCCTGTGCGTCCCCGTCGGGATGGCCGCGGAAAGAAATCTTATCGAACTCCACAAAAATGCGAGCGCCCTAAGCAACGCCAAATGCCTCGCTTGTCACGCCCGCGTCAACACCGACGTTTCCCTAAACAAAAAAATCAAGACGTACCACAGGGTTCATTTGGAATCCAAGTTGGCGACCCCCAAGAACTGTTCCGCCTGCCATCAGTCGGTGGATCTGAGAGAGGGCTCCGCCGCCGCTATAAGGAGGCAGGTCGATCCGCAGATCTGCGCCGGATGCCATCGAGGTGGCATGCCGGGTGCCAAGGTATTGTTCAAATAACGCGCGAGGAGGGGACAAATGAACGACGAAAGAACCATCCCGGAAGAAGAAAAGGACATCTTCGAAAAAACCACGGGTACGAAATTTTCCCGGAGGGCTTTTCTCAAATGGACATCCGGCCTCGCCGGCGCGGCGTTCGCCTCCGGGCTTCTGTGGGACGACAAGCTCGGCCTTTTCAGGGAGGCAAGCGCTGAGGAGAAGATGGCTGGCAAGGGCAAGTGGGTCTATACCACCTGCCAGATGTGTGGGGGTACGACCGGAATCAAGGTGCATGTGGTAGACGGGAGGGTGGTAAAAATCGAGCCGAACGAGTTTAACCCCATAGGGGTGGCGAATATCTCGACCGATTACGCCCAGTACAAGGCCTTGGGCGGAAAGATGTGCCCCAAAGGCAATTCCGGGGCAAGGGCCCTGTACGATCCGGATCGGCTGAAGACGCCCATGAAGCGGATAGGCCCGAAGGGATCGGGCAAATGGCGCGCGATCTCGTGGGAAGAGGCCCTCGACGACATGGCCCGCAACCTGTTGCGCATCCGCGAAAAGCACGGCCCGGAAGCGCTCTTCTGGTGTACCGAAGACTCGTCGTTCACGGATCTGCAGGAGGATTTCAATTATCTCTACGGCTCCCCCAACTTCTCCATGCATTCGAACCTGTGCGACGTCGCCAGAAAGACATCCTACAAGATGGTGATGGGGGACGACAGGCCGCTGCCGGACTTCGCCCACACCAAGTACGCCCTGATTTTCGGTTGGAATTTCCTAGGCGCCACCAAGTGGTCACACCTACCGAGCATTTGCAACTGGGGCAGGGCAAAGGGGGCAAAGCTGGTCTACGTCGACCCGTTCTACAATCAAACTGCCGCCAAGTCGGACGAATGGATACCCCTCAGGCCCGGTACGGACGGGGCGTTCGCCCTTGCCTTGGGGCACGAGATACTGAGGAACAGTTGGCACGACCAGGAGTTCATCAAGAACTACACGGTGGGTTTCGACAAATACGCCGAACTGGTCAAGGACAAGACCCCCGAATGGGCCGAGAAAATTACCTCCATCCCGGCCGACACCATTAGAAGGGTGGCCCGGGAACTCGCCTCCACCAAGCCCGCCATCGTGGATGCGTGGAGCGGACCCGGACACCACACCAACGGCACCGATTCAGGGAGGGCGATAGCCATGCTGCCCGCCCTGCTCGGCCAGTATGACAAACCCGGCACGATGATGATCCGGGAGGCCATGGGTGGCAAGCACAGGGCGTTCCATGTGGACAAACCCAAGGCGCCCCGGATCGATGGCCTGGGAACAAAATATCCCTTTGCGCACAAATCCGGGGTATATGTGGAAACCAGGGACGCAATCCTTTCCGGCAAGCCCTATCAGATCCGCGCCGGCGTGTTCAATTTCCAGAACTTCGTAATGTCCGTGCCCAATACCAAGAAAAATATCGAGGCCCTGAAGAAGCTCGAATATATGGCGGTCTTCGACACTATGCTCAGCGAGACCGCGGAGCTTGCCGACCTGGTGATCCCCGGCAGCCACTATCTCGAGCGTTGGGAACTAAACGTGAACTGGGTCACCTTCCCGGCAACCGCCATCAGACAGCCTGCGGTAAAGTCGGTGATAGGCGGGATGGCGGAACACGAATTCATTTTGGCCCTCGCCAAAAAGATGCGGCTAAAGGACAAGGACGGCAGAACCCTTCCGGATACCTACCCGGAATACCTTTCCGACCAAATCAAGAACGGCCCGATCGGAAAGTCCTTAGAGGAGATGTTAAGCCTCCCGGGAGCGGTGTTCATCGGCGGCGAAACCCATTACGAGAAGTACAAGGCCAAAGGCTTCGCGACGCCGTCGAAAAAGGTCGAGTTCTATTCGGAGCAAATGGCGAAGGCGGGCCTCGATCCCCTCCCCAACTATGTGGAACCGGTATATAAGCCAAATTCGGGCTTTCCGCTTTATCTGGTCAATTTCAAGCAGGCGGAGCATACCCAGTCAAGGACCTTCAACAACGATTACCTGATGGAGATGAAGCCCGATAACCCCCTGCTCATCAACTCCGCCACCGCGACCAAGTTGGGATTCAAGGACGGCGACGCGATCTGGATCGAGTCCCCCTACGCCAAGGCTAAAGCGACGGTTCAGGTCACGGAACGCATCCACCCGGAGGTGGTGGCCCTGCAGCATGGCTATGGCCACTGGGGATTCGGGAAGGTGGCACGAGGCTCGCTGAACAAGGTCAATTCATGGTGCCCGGCGGGCACGGCGGACGGCCAGTTCCTGGCCGGGGTTGCGGAAAAGACCTCGGGAATGGCGGTGCACAAAGAGATCGGTGTCAGGCTGACGAAAGCATAGGAGATTCCACATGGCGAAGAATCCGAACCAGATGGGCTGGTACTACAACGAGAACAACTGCATCGCCTGTCGCGCCTGCGAGGCAGCCTGCAAACAGGAATTCGATTTGCCGGTCGGCGTCAGGCGCAGAAGGGTGGTCACCGCAGAGGAAGGCAAATATCCCAACCCCAAGGTCAGATACATTTCCATCTCCTGCAATCACTGTGAGGATCCGGCGTGCATGAAGGCATGCCCGGTCGGCGCGTACACCAAAGAGCCCGAGTTCGGCATCGTGCTGCACGACCAGGAAAAATGCGTCGGTTGCAAGCGCTGCATGGCCGCCTGTCCCTATGGCGCGCCGCAGTTCGACGAAAAAAAGAAGAAGGTGGACAAGTGCAACTTTTGTTACGACAGGCAGAAAGCGGGGCTCCCTCCGGCTTGCGTCAGGACCTGCATGGGCAATGCCCTGTGGTACGGGAAACTGTCCGACATCGACGCGCAGACGATTCCGGCCGAGATCTACAGGCGGCCACTCAAGGACAGCTTACCGGGTTTCGCCGACCCGAACCTGACCGCGCCATCGATAAGGTTCTCCGATAACAAGTAGCGCCCAGCCCCTCTTCGCGGATTATCCGGGAATGCTTCATCTGCTAAGCAACATGTATCTATACCCCCCCTCCAGAGAGGCATTGCAGTCCTGGAAGGGTGCTCTCCATGGGGATATCCCGGATATCCTGGTGGACCTGGAAACCGCGGTCGACGCCATAGATTTCGAATCGAAGGAACAACTTGATGACCTGCTTTGGGATTACACGAGACTCTTTATCGGACCATACAAGTTGCCATGCCCGCCCTGGGAGTCTGTATATACTTCCCGCGAAAAACTGCTGATGCAGGATGCCTACGTCGAGGTTCAGGCGATTTATCGAAAAACCGGGCTAACTCTCAACGACGAGGCGGTGATGTCGGACCATATCGGGGTCGAGCTGAATTTTCTGGGCATCCTGCACGAAAGGGTGCGCGCCGAAACCGACGGAATGGACCCCTGCGCGGTCATCGCAAACAGCTTCCTGGATGAACACCTGCTGAAATGGGTGCCCCAGTTCACCCAGGACATGGAACGGGCCGCCAACTCCCCGTTGTACAAGTCGCTGGCCGAAGCCACCGGGGCCGCTCTGCGCCATGCCCGCATTCCAACAGGCCAGACCGCAATGAGGGCGATGGGGCTCCGGCCGTAAGTCCATAGCCGGATAACCCGCTACTCCGCGCTCAGCCGCCGGTCGACACCGCTTCCAGGGTTATGAGCATATCCCGGTCGAGCCTCTCCAGCGGCCAGGCCAGGATCAGGGTGACCGCCTGCATGATTTTCTCGAAGCCGGCCTCGGACTGGGACACGCTGAAGTGGGGCTGCGCCACCAGTTGTACCGGCATGCTGGCGCGGAGCGCGAGGCTGCCGCCCAGCACCGCATCCTCCAGGACGATCTCCTTCATGCCGTCCAGCCGCAGCGGCTGACCGAACCCGCCCACGATCCGGCCGTCGCGGACAAAACGGCCGGCAGGGCCGTCGCAACTGGGCATGGCCAGGTTGATCTCGGTGGCGAAACGGCCCCGCCCTTCGCCGGCGAAGCGGTAGGCCACCTGCAGGCGGTTGTCCGCCAAGGAGAAATGCTTGGTCACCAGCGCGTCGCCCAGTTGGCAGCCCAGGGTGATCCCGTCGCCGGCCCCTCCCCCGGCCTGCAGGACATAGTTCGAGACTGGGGCGACCTCGCCCTCCTCCGGCCACCAACTGTCCAGAAAAAGCGCCCGCGGGCGGGGATCGGGGACGATGTCCTCGGGCGCAATCTCGTGTTTGAAGCTGACCCGGTCGTGGGCGGAGGCGATGCCCTGCCCCTCATGGTGGACGGATTCCCCCAGGTGGATCTTGCGGTAGTAGTACTCGCTACGGCGCTGCAGGGTGTCGCCGAAGTTGTGGCGCAACAGGTAGGCATCCAGTTCGCACAGGCCGGCGTTGCCGTCCAGGCGCAGCACCCCCTGGAGCGTGCCGTTATGCAGGAACAACTCGTCGCAGCCGTCCAGGTCCAGATCTTCCCGTACCAGGGGAGGACGAGGTGCGGCCTGGTCCAGCAGCCCTTCCAGAGCGACGATGGCGTTGTAGATGGCGCGCCGCAAATGGGGCAGGTACAGGCCGCCGAACAGGCCGTGCCAGTAGGCGTCGTTGGCCTGCGACTGGTAGAGGGTTTCGCGCATCTCCAGGCTCCGGCTCTGCGGCGGCAACCCATGGAAGCGCCGGGACAAACCCAGCATGCGCTTGTGCATCCAGTTGGATTCCGGATAGCGGGTAAAGAAATTCTTCCAGATGCCGCCCCGCAGGAACGCCTTGTCCCGCTCGAAGCGGCCGCCGTCCTTGCTGGCCTGGACCAGTTCGGCGTAGCGGCCCGCCGCCTCGGCCGGCAGCGTCCATTCGTTCATCTCGAGGTAGGAGGTCGTGGGCAGATAGACCACGCCCCGGCTCCTGCATTGGGCGCGGTAGTCACAGTAGCGCATGATGCGGATGCGCGGGGAGGCCAGCACCCCCTCGATGAAATCCCGCAGCCAGCCTCTTTCATAGACCCACTGGTAGGTCTCGGGCCAGATGCCGAACTTCTCGATGTCGTCGAAATAGATGGCCGCCTGGCGACCGCCATCCGCCAAGCCTTCCAGGTAACCGATGGCGTCCGCCGCGGGGGAGAACGGAAAGCGATAGCGCAGGGCCTCGGAAATGGGAAACAGGTCCAGCCTGCGGCCGTCCTCCTCGGTAGTAAAGTAGCCGTGGAGCTCCGCCTCGCCCTTGCCGGCGCACAGGAAATGGTAGTCGTCCACCGTCACGTAGCCGATGCCGGCGTCCCGCAGGCCGGGCACCACCGTCGCCTCCCACACCCGCTCGGTGAGCCAGGCGCCGCGGGGGCGCTGGCCGAGGGTATGCTCCAGCCGGTCGGACAGGGTAACCACCTGCCCCACCCGATCCGCGGTCGGGATGACCGCCAGCACCGGCTCGGTATCGCCGCCGCCGAACAGCTCCACCTGGCCGCGCGTCACCATCTCCCGCAGCATGGCCATGTCCTCCGGGTGATGGCGCAGCAGGTAATCCAGCAGCCAGCCGCTGAAATGCAGCGCAAAGCGGAATTCCGGGTAACGGTAAACGGTGTGCAGGAAAGGGCGATAACAACGGGAGTGGGCGTCCTCCAGCACTTCCGGGAAGTTGCCCACTGGCTGGTGGGCGTGGACGCCGAATAACAGGGCTACGGAATCGGTCATGGCGGAGGGTTCGGGTTTGTTCTAATCGTTGAGCATACCCGAGTTTACCACATCCGCCCGCTGCCGACTCTCCGCCGGCGCCGGCCTAGGAGCCTGTCGGACTTAAAGGAAATCGGCTGCAAATCCACCTGACCGGTCCATATTTCGCCGCTTTTTTGGTCAATAGAACGACTATTGACCTGCAAAATCGACAAAATCTGTCCTCGGCCA
>JAJZUU010000058.1 GCA_021848325.1 Pseudomonadota bacterium
GTCGCAAGCCGCTTGTTGTGAATGACACAACGGCGCGTCTTGCTTCGTGGCCTGTGCGCAAATCAGTCACGGCAAATGTCCAAGTTATTGTTTCTCGACACCTAAGCCCCCGTCGCCCGAACAGGGCACGTATCGGAAACACGGGGTTCAAGTCCGCTCAAAGCGGTCCGGACGGTTTCCTGCGCCCGGCGACGCGGCGAGGCGGCACTGAGCTCTTGCCCCAGCAAATGATCGAATACCGCCGCATGGAAACCGCCTCCGATCATCGACTGGGCCGCGGCCCGGGGGACTATGTCCTGGGCCACCCTCCCCAACCGCTGTTCGGCAGCGAGGTACGCGGCCACGACCTCGACGGGATATTGTGGTTTAGCCCCGCATTCCGCCAACGTCTTCTGGACGGAGGCGAGCAATTTTCTGTCGGCGAAGAGAGAGCAGAGTATTGGCGCAATCTTGTGTTGGGATCCGTAGGCGGTCTGCAACACCTGCTCCAGATTCTCCCGCACCGTGCGCTGGCCTACCTGCAGCGGCAGGCCGTCCAGCATCTCGCGGAAATCGCTCATTCTGTCCCTGACGATGGCCAGCAGCAGCGCCGCCTTGTCCTTGAAGTGATGGTACAGCGCGCCCTCGGCAACACCGGCCTCGCGGGCAATCGCCCGCGTGGTCAACCGGGCGAGGCCATCCGTATAAAGAAGATGTTCCGTCGCAAGCATGAGTTTTTCGCGGGTCTTGTTCAACACGGGCTCGAGCATTTTTCACCCCAATTTATGCAGCAGGCTTTGTCTTAAAAGGCGCCATCACAGTGGAGCCCGCTCGTCCACGCGTTTTTTGAGCATTTGCTCAATGCTACTGAACAAATGCTCAACGCGCAAGCCGCTCACCCGGATCGGGCCGGGTTGCTTCAATTCCGGTAGACTCCCTGGCGCGGATTATCTGTTAAAATGGAATTGTCCGCACGCAATCCACAAAGGAAGCCCTATGCGCCGCATGATAGCCCTGTTTTCGCTGTGCCTGGCTTTTGCCGCGGCGTACGCCGCGGGCCCGCCGGCCAAGCCCAAGGACCTGCAGCCCTTGCCACCGCCGCCGGGACCGGATTCGGACCAGTCCCTGGAACCCCAGGTGACCATCGTCAAACGCGGCGAGACCACGGTAGAGGAATACCGCATTCACGGCCATCTATACATGATGAAGGTCACCCCGCCCCACGGCAAACCCTATTATCTGGTCGACCAGCGCGGCGACGGAAACTTCGCCCGGCAGGACAACCTCGACTCCGGGGTGCGCGTGCCGGAGTGGGTCTTGTTTGAATTCTAAGATCAATTAAATAAAGAACCGGCGGCCGGCAGCCGGCCTTGGCGCGAAGGGCCCCCTCGCCGCCGGCTACCGTCCGCCAAGGCTGAATTATGTCTGTCTACACCACGGTCACCGAGGATGAGCTCACCCTCTGGCTCAAGCAGTATTCCCTGGGTACCTTGACCGAACTGCGCGGCATCGCTTCCGGTATCGAAAACACCAACTATTTCGTCACCACGACCTACGGCACCTTCGTGCTGACCCTGTTCGAGAAGCTGACCGCCGCGGAATTGCCCTACTTCCTGAACCTGATGGCGCACCTCTCCCGCCACGGCATTCCCTGCCCCAGCCCGGTCGCCAAGCAGGACAACGGCTTCCTCGCCGAACTCAAGGGTAAGCCCGCGTGCATCGTGAGCTGCCTCAAGGGAAAATCGCTGGAGGCGCCGACCCCCGCTCATTGCGCCCAACTGGGGGCGATGCTGGCGGATATCCACCTGGCGGGCAAGACCTTTCCCCTGGCCATGGAGAACCCGCGCGGCCCCCGCTGGTGGAAGGCTACCGCGCCCGAGGTGCTGCCCCGCCTCCCTGAGGACCAAGCCGCCTTGCTCCAGGAAGAACTGCGCCACCAGTCCCTCTACCGTTTCCAGGACCTGCCCCGCGGCGTGATCCACGCCGACCTGTTTCGGGACAATGCCCTGTTCGACGGCGACACGCTGAGCGGGGTGATCGACTTCTACTACGCCTGCAACGACGTCTGGCTGTACGACGTGGCCATCGTGGTGAACGACTGGTGCATCCGGGCGGAGGGGCGGCTTGACACCGAGCGGACCCAGGCGTTGCTGCGCGCCTATCACGGCGTCCGGCCCCTTACCGCCATCGAGCGGGGCGCCTGGCCGGTGATGCTGCGCGCGGCCGCGCTGCGCTTCTGGCTGTCCAGGTTGTATGATTTCCATTTTCCGCGGCCGGGGGAGCTGACCCACGCCAAGGACCCCGGGCATTTCCAGAGCATCCTGCAGCGCCATACCGCTTGCCAGGCCGATCTGCAGGGACTGTGGGTCTGATGGGCGGCGGGCAACCGGGTCCGGGGCGCGAGGAATGGCCGCGAGCGATAGCCGGAGAGATTCTATGACGATGCGCCGAGTAAGCGCGTTGCAAGGGTGGCGCTGGCTGGCGGCGGGTTTTTCCCTGTTTGTAAAAAGCCCCCTGATCTGGGTTGCCTTGTTTGTGATCTCCGTATTGGCCGCCCTGCTTATGTCCCGGGTACCCTATGTCGGTCCGCTGCTGGTGCAACTGCTGTCGCCGGTATTGGTGGGCGGTTTCATGATCGGCTGCAAGGCCCTGGACAGCGGCGACGATCTGGAGATCGGCCATCTGCTGCAGGGCTTCCGCAGCGGCGGAGCGCAGCTGATCACGGTGGGCGGGGTGTACCTGGTGGGAAGCATCCTGATCAATAAGGTGATGGTCCTGCTGGGCGGGCCGGAGATGGCCAAGCTGATCGCTTCGGGGTCCCCGAAGGCCCTCGACCCGGCCGCCCTGGCCGCCGCCAAGGAGGGCATCCTGCTGGCGGTGACCGTGGGCATGCTGCTGTTCACACCGCTCGCCATGGCCACCTGGTTTGCGCCCGCGCTGGTGGTGTTCCACGGGGTCGGGGCGGTGGAGGCCATGAGGCAGAGCTTCCTCGGCTGCATGCTGAATGTAGGGGCGTTCCTGGTGTACGGGCTGGCATCGTTCGTGCTGACCATCGTCGCCCTGATCCCATTATCCCTGGGGTTGCTGGTTCTGGGCCCGGTGCTGATCGGTTCGTTCTACGCCGGCTACAAGGATATCTTCGGGGACATTGCCCAGCCTGCCTGAAGGACGCGTCCCGCCCGCTTTTTTCTGCAACGATTCAAGCATCAGGGGCGTTCAGCGGCCGTTCAGGGTATGGCGCGTAGCATGAGGGTCATCAGGGTAAGCCTGAGCGTTTAAGCAAACCTTATGACAGGAGGCCAACATGAACACCAACCGACTGATGCACGCCGGGCTGTTTGCGGCGCTGGCCGTGACCTCGACCACGGTGCTGGCAGAGCAATACGACGACTACGCCCGGGTGAGGAGCGTAACGCCCCAGTATGAGCAGGTGAACACTCCGCAACAGGAATGCGTCAGCGAATACGTCCAGGAGCCGGCGCGCGGCTACGGCCGTTCCTACGGCGGTTCCATCATCGGCGGCATTACCGGCGCCATCGTCGGCAACCAGGTCGGGCGCGGCCACGGCAACGAGGCGGCAACCGCCCTGGGCGCCATTACCGGCGCCATCGTGGGCGACCGCCTGCAAAACGGTTCCGGCGGCGATATGGACGGGCGCGAGGTGCGCCGCTGCCGTACCCGGGATCACTGGGAACACCGTGTGACGGGTTATCGGGTAGTCTATGACTATGCCGGGCGCCGGTATTCGACCGTTATGCCCAATGACCCCGGCGACCAACTGCGGGTGCGCGTTTCCGTGGATCCCTATTGAGCGGGGTTGAACGAAAGCCGCTCCGGTGTTAAGGCCGTTCGGCTTGTTGCGGCGCGGCCGTTTCCGCCCATGAGGCGCCGGGCCCGCGCCAAGGTCGCCGTATCGCCGGCCGCTGAGGGGGCAATATGAAGAGATACCTGATCCCTGGTCTTGCACTCGTGCTGCTCTGTCTGTCGAGCCGGCCTTACGCGGCCGGCCCCGGTGCGTTCCTGATGGCTCGGGCGGAGCGGCAGGCGCAGCCGCGGATCACCATGGCCGACGCCATGGAAATGGTCCAGCGGCGTGCCGGGGGCCGCATCCTGGTGGCGCAGGAAGTGCGCGTGGAGGGCCGTCCGGTGTACCGCATCAAGGTTCTGAGCAGCCGGGGCGAGGTCCGGGTCTACTACGTGGATGCCGAGACCGGAGAGATCCGATAGCCGATGCGGGTCCTGGTGATTGAAGACGAGGTCAGCCTGCAGGCGCAGATTCGGGCGCGCCTGCAAGCGGACGGCTACGTGGTGGACACCAGCGCCGACGGCAAGGACGGTCTATACCTCGCCAGCGAGTATCCGTTCGACGCCGCCATCGTGGACCTGGGTCTGCCCGGACTGTCCGGCATAGAACTCATCCGTCGTCTGCGCAACGCGGGCAGCAGCCTGCCGATCCTGATCCTGACCGCCCGCGGGCGCTGGCAGGACAAGGTGGGGGGCCTGGAGGCAGGGGCGGACGACTATCTGGTCAAACCGTTCCAGATGGAAGAGCTGTTGGCCCGGCTCAAGGCCCTTTTGCGCAGGGCTCTGGCGGGGGGCAACAATGTCCTGCGCTGCGGCCCGATTGTCCTCGACCCGGCCGCGCAGAGGGTCTCCCTGGACGGGAGGCCGGTGGAACTGACCGCCTTCGAGTACCGGTTGCTGGAATACCTGATGAGGCATCGGGAGAAGGTGGTGCCCAAGCGGGAACTGGCCGACTACCTTTATCCCCACGACGAGGACCGGGACAGCAACGTACTGGAGGTGATGGTGGCCCGGCTGCGGCGCAAACTGGACCCGTCCGGCACCCTTGCGCCGATCGAGACGCTGCGCGGGCGCGGCTACCGCTTCACCCTTCCGGTCGAGAAATGAGGTCGCTCAACACGCGCATCGTGCTGAGCGCCGGCTTGGTGCTGGCGGTGTTCATCGCCCTGACCGGGCTGGTGCTGGACCGGGCCTTCCGCGAGAGCGCCCGCTCTGCCCGGGAAGAGCGCCTTCTGGGGCAACTCTACCTGCTCATCGCCGCGGCCGAGGTCGGGCCCCGGGGGGCGCTGTCCCTGCCGGCCACCTTGCCCGAGGCCAGGCTCAGCCTGCCGGGTTCCGGCCTTTATGCCTATGTCACCGGTGCGGGCGGCAAGGTGCTATGGAGTTCGCCTTCCGCCGTGGGCAAACGGGTGCCGTTCGAGACATCGCTGGCGCCGGGGCAACGGCGTTTCGGGCAGCGCCAAGACGGCTCGGGCCAGCCGTTCCTGGTGCAAGGCCTGGGGGTGACCTGGGGGGTCGGGCGCGGGCATTATGCCTTTACCTTCAGCGTCAGCGAGGACCTCACCGAATTCAACGCCCAGCTTCGCCGCTACCGCCACAGCCTGTGGGCCTGGCTCGGGGCCATGGCGGTCTTGCTGCTGGTCACCCAGTGGCTGGTGCTGCGCTGGGGGCTCCGCCCTCTGCGCAGGGTGGCCGTGGAGCTTGCCGCCATCGAATCCGGAGGGCGGGAGCGCCTGCAAGGGGAGTACCCGAGGGAACTCGAACGGCTCACCGACAACCTCAACGCCCTGCTGGCCCATGAGCGGGCCCGGCAAAAGCGCTACCGGGACGCCCTGGCCGATCTCGCCCACAGCCTCAAGACCCCGCTTGCCGTGATGCGCGGGGCGCTGGCCCAGGCGGACGGCGAGCGGCTTGCGGCCACCGTGGAGGAAGAGGTGGTCAAGATGGACCGCATTGTGCAATACCAGTTGCAGCGCGCCGCCACGGCCGCCCCGTCGGTCCTGGCCGCCCCGGTCCCCATCAGGCCGGTGGCGGAGAGGATAGTGGCGACCCTGGGCAAGGTGTACTCGGAAAAAGCGGTGGAAGCCAGGCTGGCCGTGGACGACCGGTCGACCTTTCGCGGCGACGAGGGCGACCTGATGGAACTGCTGGGCAACCTGGCCGACAATGCCTACAAGTGGTGCCGGAAAGAGGTGCGCATCAGCGCCGCCTCCCGCGACAGGCGCCTGACGATCTCGGTGGAGGACGACGGCCCCGGGATAGACGAGGACCAGGCGCGACGCATCCTCCGGCGCGGCGTGCGGGCCGACCAGGCGGTCCCGGGGTACGGCATCGGCCTGGCCATCGTGCGGGATATCGTGCAGGCCCACGGGGGCGAGATTAGGATCGGCCGGGCCGGGCTGGGCGGCGCAGCGGTCACCGTGAAGTTGCCGGAACGCTGACCGGCGCCGGACCAGGCGTTTTACTTGCCCGCATGCTTGCGCGCCTCTTCGAGAAAGGCGTCCTGCCCGGCGAGGAGCAAGTCGTGTATGTCGTTGACGTTGACCGGGGCGTCGCCCTTCAGCCCGTCGATGACCAGGCGCATCCAGCCAATCGGCTCGCTGACGGCCCTTCTGCCCTCCCGCGGGCTGATCTGGTAGGTTCGGTTGAATTCTTCCTGGGGAATGAACTTCAGCTTTAATCCCCCCATGTGGGTGGCCGTTTTCTGCTCCCAGTCCACGCTCCATTCTTTTGTGCTCATTAGGGCTCCTGATCACTACCGGTTGTCAAAAATGCGCAGACAAGCTGCTTCAGTTGTTTACGAACCCAATTTCACCGGTGCGGCCCGTTGCTTCGCGCCGATCTTGTGTCCGAGTTCGTTCAGCGCATGCCCCAGCACATCGAAGCCTCGGCCAACTTCATCGCTCGTCCACGTTGCACCCGTGGCGAGCTTGTCGCCCAGCGCCTCGGTACCGGCCACCGCCCCGGAGGCGCCTGCCTTCGCTTGCGCGCCGGCCCAGCCCGCGGCGCTTTCCAGGTCGCGAGCCGCCGCCTTGAGCTCGTAGCCGGCCTTGTTGTATTGCTTGCGTGTCCACGATTCAGCCGCCTCGGCGCGATGGGCCAAGGCGAGTGCGTGGTTGGCTCTGGCGAAATCCTTTTCCATCGATTTCTCGTCTTTGACTCCGCCTTTCTCGACGGAAGCGGCAAGCTTGTCGAGTTCGGACACGGAGCTGTTGAGTTCCTGCCTGGCATTGCCGGTGACGCGGCTGGCTTCCAGGCGCATGTAGCCGGTCGCCTTGCGGATCTCGGTGGCCGCGGTCTTGTAGTCCTTCCTTGTGAAGGCCTCAACGGCTCTGCCGAAATGCAGTTGCGATTCTTCGGACACCGGAGCAGGCGCCGCTTGCGCCGTGGGCGCGGCGGGTGCTTTCGTGGTCTGTGCGAACGCGACACCGGAGAGTTGCGCGGTGGCGATCAGGACGGCTGCCGTCAGGGGCTTGAGGGTGAGTTTCGGTTTCATAGGTGCTCCTTTCAAAGTGAATTCAAGTTCGTATTGATCTATCGGGTTTGAACGTCGCGGTGTTGTCTTTGTCCATGCGTTCATGTTTTGAACTTTAAGCCTCGGCCCGGCGGATGTAAACGCCCGGAAGTCATGACTTGGACGTGTCTCAGGTCAAGACCTGCATGTGACCAAGGTCACTTGCGCCGCGCTGGGCCTCGCATGCCCGGCGGCAGGCGGGAGCAGGAACACTCGGGATGGATGCGAATCGGCGGATCAAAAAAAATTGTTCCGACTGCCGAGAGATTTCTCTTGCTACAGCATTCCTGCGTCACCTGTTTGGTTCTGGCTATGCCGGCTTAGGGTTTCTGTCATAGATATTATCGTTGTCAGGGCTGTCTTGTGGTTTCGCCGTGGCGTTTCCTGGCGAACAGGATTATCAGGAAGAAGAAGGCGAACAGGTATATGTTGATGGTGCCGAGCACGTCCCCCTTGTTCCCGGTGAAGCCGATGCCGTAGGGTCCGCCCCAGCCCTCAGCGGTGGTCCACAGGCCCAGACTGTAAAGAGCGCCTGCCCACAGCATCCAGCGCAAACACCAGCCGGTCAGCAGGGATAATGCGATCGCCGTTTCCATGACCGCCGCGAAGACACCGAAGACAAGCGGGCCGATCCGATCAATGATAGGCAGGAACCAACCGATATAGACCACAATCCACGCCGGCTGGCCATCCTGCGCCTGCTGTAGAAAGGTGATCGCATGGGTCAGGAAAAAGGGCTGCCATTTCCAGTAGGCGTCAAATGCCCACAGCGCGCCGAACAGCAATCGGCCTATCCGGACGCCGTTCGCTGATGGCCCGCTGACGGTACCGTAGCTCCAGCTCACGCCCTCCCAGGCCCGGGTGACACCGACAAAGACAAAGACAAAGATCAGAGCGTACACGATCGCAGTTCCGGGGTCGGTGGCCCCTTGGGTGTAGGGTCCACCGAGTCCGCCGACAGTGGACCACAGCCAGAGGTTATAGGCGACTCCGACCCAGGTCAGATAGCGCAAGCCGAGCCCGGTCAGAAGCGAGAGCGCCAACCCCCCGTTGATGATGACAGTGGCTATCGCAACACGAGATGCCCCAAGCCGCTCGACCCATAGCGCCATGCGGTGACCATAAAGCATCAGCCAAGCCGGTTGTCCATCGACCCAGCCGGCGCGAAACATTTGGCCAAAATGATCGATGTAGGTGCTGTTCGCCTGCAAGAATGTATTGGCAAGACAAATCAGTGCAAAGACTATCCGTATGGTGCCGATTCGCCGCCGCTGTTCCGGGCTGGCTGCCGCCATCGCAAGAGATGTCATGAATGGGCGCTCAATCGTAATGGGCTCATCGAACCCGACATCCGCCGGCGCGCGGGTTGTTGCCACCTCATTGCCTGTCCTGGAATGGAATCTCGGCATCTTTCTCAAAGCGTTTTTTACGCTTTTTACCAAACGTCCGAAGCAGCACGCCTATGAACAGCACCACCAGTATGACTGTGTAGATAGAGTACGCGTTCCCACTCATGAGCTTTCTCCTTCGATGTTAACGCCATTCTTTCAGGTGGCGCGCGTAGGGCAGGACGACAACGGTCTGCGCACGGAAGAAGTTGGCGTACCGCACGGTTAGCAGCCCCATCAGCACGGACAGGTTGCGCTCGTCGTCTCCAGCGTAGTGAAAGTTTTGGAGGAAACGATGAACAGGGTCTGTCGGTTCGAGGTCGCGCGTGGCTTCCAGTGCGCTTGCCGTCGCCATCCATCAGTTCGGGTTTGCATTTAGGTCTCAGCGTCGGCTGCGCGATCGTTTCGAAATCGCCCAATAAGCTGCAGCAGCGAGCAGAGTCAGCGCCAGCGCACCCGCCAGCCACAATTCTGCCGTATGAACCCGCAGCAGCCATACTTCAATCTGATGACCGAAATAATAGACGCCCGTACTCCATGCGCCAACCCAAAGGAGCCCGCCCAGCGCATTGTAGAATACGAAGCGTTTCCAGCTCATTCCGGCACTGCCCGCAGCGATGCCGTTGAGCTGCCGCAGCACCGGGAAGAAACGAGCGGCGATGACTATTTCCGGGCCGTAATGCGCGAAGAAACGCTCCGCCTTGTTCAGTCGCTCGGCGCTGATGCCTACGCGTGCGCCATGGCGAGCCACCAGTCTGCGACCACCGAAGCGGCCAATGGCATAGCCAACGTTGTCGCCGAGCACCGCCGCTGCCCATGCCGTCAGACCCACGAACCAGATGTTGAGCTGGCCCTGTACGGCGAGGAACGACGCGGCGACCAGGAACGTCTCGCCCGGCAACGGTAACCCAAACGACTCGGCGAACAGCACACCGAACAGCGCGCCGTAACCGTACTGGACGATGTAGGGGTGAGCCGTGGCAAGCAGGTTATTCATCATCTAACGATTCTGCAACAATCGGTCAACCCAATCATTCCAGCCCACCCATAACGGCGTCAGCATTTCCCGTTGCGTCCGGCGGGTAATCCGGAAGAATCGACTCCGGCGCGCGTCAAGGTAGTTGTCGCCTCACTCATGCAGCCAACGGCTGAATATTGTTGCTTCGCGCCGATCTTGTGTCCGAGTTCGTTCAGCGCATGCCCCAGCATATCGAAGCCTCGGCCAACTTCATCGCTCGTCCACGTTAGAGACTCGATCCCAAACCGCGCCATGCGCTGCCTAAACCTCGCGAACCGGCTGCTCCTCGCCCGGGCGCAGCAGCAGAAACAGCATCGGCATCAGCAGCAGCGAGGCAAGGATGGCGAGGCAGAGTCCGCCCATCACGGCGACTGCCAATGGTTTGAGGAGGTCGGTCCCGTGCCCGATGCCGTATGCGAGCGGCAGAAAGCCCAGCACGTCGGCGGCCATGGTCATCAGGATCGGCCGCGCGCGGGCGCGGCAGGCAAGCTTCATCGCCAGGCGCTGCGAGCTGCCGGCGGGGCGCAAGCGTGCCATGCCGAAAATCAGGATGCCGTTGTTCACGACGATCGCGAACACCAGCAACATGCCAAGAAATGCGGTGCTGTCGAGCGGGATGCCGAGCAGGCGCAGCGCCCAAGCCGCACCCGCCGCGCTGATCGCGGTGCCCAGCAGGACCGCGATCGCCTTGCGCTGACTGCCCAGCTGTAAACCCACTGCCGCCAGCAACAAGACCAGCGCGCCGCCGAGTATCACCCCCATCTGCGTGAAGCTCTTGGTCTGCTGGCGGTAATAACCGCCGATTTGCCAGGTCACTTCCGACGGCAGGCGCAGCGCGGCGAGCGTGTGCCGCGCGGCGCCGGCGGCTTGATTCAATCCCAGCCCGGGCTTTGGTGTGAGCTGGATATAGGTGTAGGGCACCAGGTTCTGGTGATCGGTATAGGGCACGGATTCGTCGAAGCGCACACGAGCCACGGACGCGAGTGGCAGCGGACGCCCGGCCTGGTCTTGAATCCAGAGATGCTGGGCAAAGGTCTGCGGATTCTGGGCAGCCGAGTCGGTGCGAACTGAAACCGACAGCGGCAGTATCTGCTCGCCCCGCAGCATGAAGCCCACGATGCGGCCCCAGTAGGCCTCCTCCAACTGATGGGCGATATTGACCGGCGTGATGCCGTCCAGTGCTGCCCGTGGCCGCGGCAGCACCTCGAACGCCGGTCCGGTGGAGCCGCCTTTCAGGGTCACTTCGCTGAATGTCTGCGTCTGCTTGAGCGCTGCGGCGGCGCGTTCGCCCCACAGCGCCAGCAGGCTCGAGCTCTTGCCGAACAACTCCACTTCCAACGGCGCGTGTGAGCCGGACAGATTACCAAGTTCATTCACCAGCACCTGATGCAGTTTCAGCATCGCCAGGTCGGGAATCGCTTGCTGGAATGACGACCGCAGTTGTTCGATGACGGTCGTCACCGGCGCCCGGTGGGACTTGAGCAGGATCACCAGATCACCCTTGTTGGGATCCGCCCGGGGATTCTCCAGGCTCTGCCCGGCGCGCACCGATGCCGATTGGACTGCGGGGTTCTGCGCCGCCACCTGCAGCATGCGGCGGCCGACGGCAATGGTATCCGCCGCCGAACTGCCCAAGGGCGTTCGGAACGGAACCGCGATTGCTCCCTCGTCCCAGGCAGGCAGCCAAGCGGTGGGCAGGCTGAACAACGCAATTCCGGCGAACACCGCGATGGCCAGCGCTACCGGCAAGGCCAGGGTGGGACGACTGAGCGCGCGGCGCAGCAGCTGGTCGTAGGCCACCCGCAGTCGCCGTGCAAAACGCGGCGCCTTACTCCGCGAACCCGCGCGTCCGACGAGCCAGAGCGCCAGCATCGGCGTGACCGTGAGCGCTACTACTTGCGAGATGACCAGCGCGACGACCAGCGCGATCGCCATCTGCCGAAACAGGATGCCGAGCGTGCCCGACAGAAACACCAGCGGCAGGAACAGCAGCGCCGAGGTGAGCGTGGCAAACGTCATCACCGGAAGAATGTCCGCGCAGGCGCGCAGCGCCGCCGCGCGCCGCTCGGCCAGTGGCCGCGTCGGGTCGGTAGCTATGGCGTGCTCGATCACGACAATCGCGTGATCCACCAGTGCGCCAATGGCCGCGGTCAGGCCGCCGAGGGTCATGATGTTGAGCCCCAGGCCTGCGGCCTTGAGAACCAGCAGGGCGGCGGCGAGTGACAGCGGCACGACGACGAGCGTAGCCAGGGCGAGGTCGAAACGGCGCAAAAACAGCACCACCACCAGCAAGGTAATCACCGTGCCCAGCAGCAGGGCGATCCAGACATCACTCAGGCTCGACTGCACGAGATTGGAAAAGTCGTAAATCTTGATCAGCTGCACGCCGGACGGCAGCGATGCGCGCAGCTGCGTCACCGCTGTATGCACCTGAACGGACACCGAGGTCACGTCCACATCGGCCTGCGGCGCGATGTCGATCAGCAGAGCGTGCTTCCAGTCAGCCACCGCGGCGCCGCGGATTTCAGGCGGCGCTTGCTCGCTGACCTCGCCGAGCGCGGACAACGGCACCGTGTGGGGTGTGCGCGTTTCGTTGGCGGTCAGCGGGATAGGCAGCTCGCGCAGCTCCGCCAGCGTCTGCGGACGACCCTGGGTATTGAGCAGGAACTGCTGATGGAACGCATCGATGCGTCCGGAAAAGTATGGACCCTGGCGCGCGCGCAAGGCCTGCGCAACGCTTTCGGCGGTGAGGTGCATTTGCGCCAGGCTGACCGGATTCAGGCGCACGTCCACCTGTGCCGGACCGCGGCCGATACCGTCCACGGTGAACACGCCCGGGACATTCAACAAGGCAGGCCGCGCCTTGAAATCGAACAGCGGCTGCATCGCCGAACTGTCGATGGTGTTGGACACCAGAGCGTATTCGGCGAACGGAAAGACATTCGGCCGCATCGGCTGTACCGTGAGATGCGCGCCGGCCGGAAGGCTGACCGACGCAAGCTGGGCCTGAAGCAGGACATAGGACTGACTGGCCGACACGCCGGGCGAGAAGTAGACGTGCAACTTCGACAATCCGTTACCGGTCTGCGAGCGCACCAGGCGTACGCCGGGCACGCTCTTGGCGGCCCGCTCCAACGGCTGCGTCAGCTGCAGCAGCACGAGTTTCGGTGGCGCGTAGCCCCAGGTCGCCATCACGGCGACCCGCGGGAATGTGACGTCCGGGAACACGCTGCGTGGCAACTGCCGGAACGCCAGCGCGCCTGCCACCAGAACGAAGGTAACGACCAGCAGCAGCGTGGCGCGGTTGCGCCACAGCGCGCTCAAGTAGCGCTTCATGATTTGGGCTCGGCGGGTTTCAGGGTCACCGGCGTGCCATCGCGCAGCCATGCGACGTCGGAAACGATCACGCGGCTGTTCGGCCGCAGATCGCCAAGCACCACGGCGCCATCCGCATCGACGGCCAGCAGCTTCACCGTGAGCGCACGGGCGCGACCGCCCTGATGGATGAACACCCGCGCGGTCGTGCCGCGCAACACCACCGCGGCCTGCGGCACGCGCCAGGCGCCTTCGGCGGCGGCATCCAACCGGACCTGCACAACTTCGCCGGGCATCAGGCGCAGCGTGGGTGGCGGGGTCAGGTACACCAACACCAGGCCGTAGCGATCCGTGGCCCGCGCCACCGAATAAACCTGACCGGGACCGGAGTCGCCGTCAGCGACAATGGCCATGGCGGTGCCCGCCCGCAGACCGCGCACCGCGGCCATCGGGAATGCGGCTTCGATCCGCAGTGCGCCATTGCCGTCGATGTGCAGCAACTGCTGGCCCTGCAGTACGCGGGTGCCGACAGCTGCTACGTCCCGGACTGTCCCGGCAAAGGGCGCGCGCACGATGCCGAGGCGGAGCTGTGCCTGGAGTGCTGCGAGCGCCGCCACACGCGCGGCCAGATGAGCCCGCGCCGTTTCCAGTGCAGCAGCGGTGGCAAGCCTTTGCTCGGCGAGAATTTTCTTCTGCACCAGATCCGCCTTTGCCGCAGCGACGGCTGCCGCGGCCGCCCGCGTCTGGGACGCGAGCGTGAGCGGCTGGATTTGCAGCAGTACGCGGCCTGCACCGACCGCATGGCCAGAGCGCACCGACACCGACTTCACGACGCCGTCAAACGGCGCCACCAGGGCCGCGTGATCCGAGGTTTCAACCGTGCCAAACGCTGCGGACACCGCCACCTTGCGACTGGCGATCGGGTGCACCACGCTTACTTCAAGTGTCGCCGCACGTGCGGTGCCGGCAAGCGGGAGTAACGCTGATGCCGCGACAAAACCGCTCAGGAGGAATGCCCGCCACTGAATCCTGATAGACTGACGCATGGCAAGCTTCCTCATGATGATGGCTCCGATTCGGATTTCGCCGGCATTTTTTGAGCTAGATCGGTGACTCCGAGCAGGGTCTGCAGGGCCACCCGGCCTTGCGCCAGAGAGCGCTGTAGTGAAATCGCCAGGAACGCGCGCTCGAGATAGGTCTGTTCCGCACCGGCGCAGGTCGTCCAGTCGAGCGCGCCGGCGTTGAACGCACGCTGCGCCTGCGCAGCGGTCTCCCGCAGTCCGCGCAGAGGTTTTTCGGCGACGCGCAGTTCGCTGGCGATGCTGCCCAGTGCGTCATACAGTGCGTGCACCTCACTCGTGGCCGAGTCGAGACGGGCCTGGTACTGCTCCAGCAGCGCACGGCGCGAAGCCTGCGCGATCGCGATATTGCCGCGATTGCCGTTGAAGATCGGCAGCCGCAGTCCCACCGAAAGGCCGGCCATGTTCACGCCGTTGTTGTCGCGCGAGCGGCTCAGCTGCACGCTGACGCCGGGGAACTGCGCAAGGATCTGCTCGCGCAGGCGGGCATCCGCGCTGCGGTAGCCCGCGGCCAATGCCAGCAGGTCGGGACGACGCTGCGGCAAGGTAGCGAGCGCATTCGCGATCCGTTGCACCGATGGCAATTGCCGCTGCATGCGGCCCGCCAGCGGCAACGCGGCTTGCGGAGCCAGACCAAGCAGCAGGCGCAAACTGGCCTGCGCCGCGCTGCGACGCCGCTGCGCGTCGGCGCGCATGACCTCGGCGTGCAGCAACGCCGAACGCCATGGCGCAAGCTCCAGCGGTGTCAGGGCATCCGCCGCTGCCGCTTTGCCAGAGGCGACCAGCGCCTGCCGATACAATCGGATCTGCTGACGCAACAGTAGCGCATCGGCATCGACACTGCGGATGTCCACCCACAACTGCCGCGCGTGCTGCGCAACGAGCCATTCCCGCCACAACACCTGATAGTTGATGCTGCGCAGGTGCTCCGCGGCCGCCTGGCGGGCATCGCCAAGCGTAATCAGGCGACCGATGTCTTCGCCGATGGACAGCGCCAGCGGATTGCTGAGCCCGGGGCCGGTGGATAGAACCTGTGCGGTGCTCAGCGTCAGCAGCGGATCGGGGGACAGGCCCGCCGCCAGCGCTTGCGCCTGCGCAACACCAATCTGCGCCCGCAGGGCCTTCAGTTCCGGATCGGCAAGGACTGCCAGCTCCGCAACCTGCGATTCGGTCAAGCCACTTCGCGGGTCGATACGCGAGAGCCGGACAGCGGGCAATACTGGCAAATCCGGCGGCGCCGGCAGCACAGGCAATGCCGCCGCCAGATCGGGTGAGGCAGGCAAGGTATGGGCGCGATAGCTGGCACAACCCGATAACACCGTCACTACAAGTGCGGCGAGCAGCGCTTTTCGAGGCAGCCGATGGACCATGCAGAGAACGCTTGCCCTATTGGGTTTATAGTAAGGGCGGCTATACGCCAGCGTTAAAATTCGCGCAGCACCCTTCTTGCTGGGAGTCGCCAACGCTGCACGGTGAAGAGCCACCAGCACATCGTAGCCGCCGTTCTCTACAGGCCGACGAATCAGCATAATGGCTCCCATCGCTGCCGATTTGTTCATGATCCACTTCTGGTGTTTCCTGTCGGGTCCGCCGTTTGCGGGCAGACGCCAGCACGTTCCGCTGGCTGAACTATAGCACCAGGCAAGGCCGGAATAAACCGGGGCGGGGGAAGATCATTCGAGGCCGGCGCTTTCCCGAAAACCGGCACGGACCGAATTGACCCACGGCGCAGAGGCCCTTGCCGCCCCGAAACAGCAGATCGCCCTCAATTAATCCGGAAAGCTGCCGCTAATGCCTGGGTGAAGACAAAACACCCCAATAGCGCTGGATCTCTGGTGCGGGCAGGCCAGCAGAGCGTGCGTTCGATCGCCCTGCTGACCGACAGCGGAAACGCCTTGTACGCGCAGGGAAATCTTGCCGACGCCCTGATCTGTTTTCGCCAAGCGCTCGATCTCATGGGAGCGAAGAAGTCGGGCCAGGGCAAACGGGAAGCGATCGGGCATTACAACCTCGCCCGCACCTACGCCGGCCTGGGCATGACCGGCGAAGCGCTGGAACATTACCGTAACGCGACCCAGATTTCCCCAAGATTCGTCCATGCGCACAACAATCTCGGCATGCTGCTCAACGAGCTGGGCCAGCATGAAGAGGCCGGCCAGCACTTCCGCAAGGCGCTGGCCGCCGACCCCTTGTTTGCGGCGTCCCATTACGGTCTCGCCGTGGCGCTGCAAAGCATGGGGGACAACTTCAATGCGGTCTTCTCGTACCAGAAGGCCCTGAACTTAAACCCGGATTTCTACCCTTCCTGGATGAACCTGGGCCTCATCTGCTATACCATCGGTAGCGTGGATGTGGCCATCAACTGCTACAGCGAGGCGATCGCCCTGGCACCGGATCGTGCCGACACCTACCAGTATATCGCCCTGGCTTATATGGCGGCCGGCAGGTACCAGGATGCCATCCGTTCCTTCAGCAAGGTCCTCGAATTGCAGCCCGATCACCAGGGCGCCAGAGACGGGCTGGAGGAAGCCATGTACTTGGCCCTCGAGACCCCGGGGCAGTAACCCGGCCCCTCGCTCCCGTTCGGGGTCGGCTTCGCCGCGCTAGGAGCCTGTCGGACTTGAAGAATCGAAGCGAAAATTCGGCTGGTCGAGGACAGATTTTGTCGATTTTGCAGGTCAATAGTCGTTCTATTGACCAAAAAAGCGGCGAAATATGGACCGGTCAGGCGGATTTGCAGCCGATTTCCTTTAAGTCCGACAGGCTCCTAGGCGGCCCGTTACCCAGACCCCGGCACCACTCCCGCCCGTTCAGCACCGGTTCAGCATCGAGCCGGTAATCTTGTGCTAAGGGCTCGTTAACGAGCCCTAACCGCCGCAGAGGGAAACCGATGCCGCGTTCACTGTGCCCAGGGCGGCACTCAATGCAGGTTAGCTATAAGGAGACGAAAATGCTGAATAAGCTGATACCCGTTATGGCCGTGCTGGTAACAACCCCGGCCTTCGCTCACCAATACTACGAAACGGCACCGGTGATTTCGGTCAGCCCGCGCTATGTCCAGACCCGTTACCCGCGCCAGCAGTGCTGGGACGAAACCCGTCCCGGCGGCTACTCGTGGCAGCATTCCAACGCCGGCGCCGTCATCGGCGGCATTGCCGGCGGCATACTGGGCAATCAGGTCGGCGGCGGCAACGGCAGGATGGCGGCCACCGCGATTGGTGCCGCTACCGGCGCCATAGTGGGCGACCGGCTGGACAATGGCGGGGCGGCGCCCGAGGTAGTGAGGCGCTGCCGCACCGTGCAGGGCCTGGAGACCAGGCCTGAGGGCTATACCGTCGTTTATCGTCACGACGGGCGCCTCTTTAGCACCGTCATGCCGTACGATCCGGGCGAGACGGTCCGGGTGCCGGTGTCAAGGGAGGTGGTCTACGTCTATCAAAGGGACTTTCGCTATCGCCACGACAACGGCCGGCACCGCGGCTGGGACGGGCATGAGCGCCGCTGGGACCGGGATGACTAATGATCCTTGAAACGGCGGCTGACCGCCCAATTTTTGTTTCAACATCATGATTATAAATTTATTTCCCATAACTCCGAGGTTTACCCGTTTGGTGAGCCCGCTACGGGGTGGCGCCGGCGACGGATGCGCTATACTGGTTATATTTCCTGCATACTGAGCTGGCTGGCGTGATGATCCCGAACGCTCCCCTTTCCCGCTCCCCCGGCCACGAGCCCGCCTCGCCCGAGGGGGATGCTCTCCCGGGGGAGGTCGTTTACCTGCTGGATCACGATGAACAGTGGGCGGCCCACTTGGCCGCCCAACTGGGGCATTTCGGCTACGAGGTCAGGGTGTTTCAGGGACCGGGGGAGGCTATCGAAGGTGCTTCCGGCTATCCCCCCTCCTTGCTGATTGCGGGCATCGGGGTGGCGCAACAGGGGTTCGCCGCGCTGGAAGCGGTCGCCCACTTCGCGCGACGAGGTGTGCCGTCGGTGGTCCTGTCGGCGGGCAGCGATTTCGATGCACACCTCAAGACGGTCAACGCCGGCGCTACGGCCTATTTCGTGAAACCGGTCCCCTGCCACGACCTGCTGGACGCCATCGAGTATCTTACCGAAACCCCCGCCCCGGCCCCCTACCGGGTCCTGATCGTGGAGGATTCCCCTTCCCAGGCGCAGCACTATTCGCGGATGCTGTCGGAGGCCGGCATCGTGCCCAGGGTGCTGGAGCGTCCCGGGGAAATATTGGACGAGATCGAGACGCTCGATCCCGACCTGATCCTGATCGACGCGAGTCTGGAGCGGCACGGCGCTTACCGGCTCGCACAGATGATTCGGCACATTCCCGTCCACCTGGCCATTCCCAAGGTGTTTCTCTCGGCGCAGGAGCAACTCGACCCCCAGATTGCCGCCATGGCGCCGGGGGCCGACGAACGCCTGACTCAGCCTGTCGGGCCCGGGCAGCTTGTGCCGCTGGTAACCGCAAAGGCGGAGCGCTACCGATCGATTCGCTCGGCCAGGGACCGGGATGCCCTGACCGGCTTTCCGGACCATTGCCGCCTGCGCAAGCAAATCGACGTGGAGGCGGCAATGGCGACCCGCAGGAGATTGCCGCTATGCTTTGCGATGGTCGACATCGACAATTTTGCGGAACTGAACGCCCGCTACGGCCAGCCTGCCGGGCACAAGCTGATCAAGGGGCTGGGCCGGCTGCTGGCCCGGTGGCTGCGGCAGAGGGGCGTCATCGGGCGCTATGGGGGCGACGAGTTCGGCGTGATCTTTCCCGGCAGCGGCCCCGAAGCCGCGCAGCGGATGCTGGAAGAGGCGCGTAGCCATTTTGCGCAGGTGAGCTTCAGCGAAAGGAATACCCGCCTTTCCGCCACCTTCAGCGCGGGCATCTGCGCCCTCGCCCCCGGCATGAAGGGGGCGGACCTGATCGCCAAGGCCGAGCAGGCACTGCAGCGGGCGAAGCGTGGCGGGCGCGACCGCGTGGTACTGGGGTGACCTGCGCCGCACGGCGGCGTCTTTTCAGCCTACCGCGGAGATCATCCTAGGAGCCTGTCGGACTTGAAGAATCGAAGCGAAGCGGGTCCGGCAGGCAAGCCGCGTAGCGGCTGCTCGCAAAATTCGGCTGGTCGAGGACAGATTTTGTCGATTTTGCAGGTCAATAGTCGTTCTATTGACCAAAAAAGCGGCGAAATATGGACCGGTCAGGTGGAT
>JAJZUU010000117.1 GCA_021848325.1 Pseudomonadota bacterium
CCATGCTCCCTAAACAGAAACTCGACCTGCAGCTATTCGCGTTCGGCATCAATCACCAGACCGCTCCCCTTTCCGTGCGGGAGCAGGTGGCGTTCCATGTCGAGACCATGGAGCAGGCGTTGCAGGACCTGGTGGGGCATCGCCTGGCGCAGGAGGCGGCCATACTGTCCACCTGCAACCGGACGGAAGTGTACTGCAACACCCAGCAGCCGGAAGACGCGATCCGCTGGCTCGCCGACTATCACCGCCTGAAGCTCCAGACCATCGAGCCCTACCTCTACACCTTGCCCCAGGCGCAGGCCATCAAGCACGCCTTCCGCGTGGCCAGCGGCCTAGACTCCATGGTGCTGGGGGAGGCGCAGATCCTGGGACAGATGAAACAGGCGGTGCGGGCCGCGGAACAGGCGGGCACCCTGGGCGTCCTGCTGCACAAACTGTTTCAGCATACCTTTTCGGTGGCCAAGGAAGTGCGCTCCAGCACCGAGATCGGCGCCAACTCGGTGTCCATGGCCGCGGCGGCGGTGCGGCTGGCGGCCCGCATCTTTTCCAGCATCAGCGATCAGAACGTCCTGTTTATCGGCGCCGGCGAAATGATCGAACTGTGCGCCGTTCATTTCGCCGCCCAGCACCCCAAGCACATCACCGTGGCCAACCGCACCCTGGAGCGCGCCCGGGCGCTCGCCAACCGTTTCGGCGGCAGCGCGATCACCCTGAACGAGCTGCCCGAGTCCCTGGCCGCCCACGACATCGTCGTGACCTCGACCGCCAGCCCGTTGCCCATCCTGGGGAAGGGCATGGTGGAGCGGGCCATCAAGACGCGCAAGCACCGCCCCATGTTCATGGTGGATCTGGCCGTCCCGCGCGACATCGAGCAGGAGGTGGCCCAGTTGCCGGACGTCTTTCTGTATACCGTGGACGACCTCGCCCATATCGTTCAGGACGGCATGGAAAACCGCCAGACCGCCGTCACCCAGGCAGAGGCGATCATCGACAGCAGCGTCGAGAGTTTCGTGCACTGGATGGAGTCGCGGGAGGTGGTCCCCACCATCCGCGCCCTGCGCGACCACGCGGAGCGCTATCGCCGCCACGAGCTGGAGCGCGCCCAGCGCCAACTGGCCCGGGGCGACGACCCGCACCAGGTCATCGAAAACCTCAGCCGGGCGCTGACCAACAAGTTCCTGCACATCCCCACCCACGCCATCAACCATTCCGCCGGCGAAGACCGTGAGGAACTGGTGAGCCTGCTCAGCCGTCTATACTCGATTCACCACGAATAGCGCGAAGGTCCCGATTGAAACCCAGCATAGCCAGTAAACTCGCCCACCTGAGCGAGCGTTTGGAGGAACTCAACCTGCTCCTCGCCAGCGAATCCGTGGCGGCGGACATGGACAGTTACCGCAGCCTGTCCCGGGAACACGCGGAGATTGCGCCGGTGGTCGGCCTCTACCGGGCCTACCGGCAGTGCGAGCAGGACATCGGCACCGCCCAGGGGATGCTGTCCGACCCGGAAATGAAGGCGTTCGCCCAGGCGGAAATGGCGCACAGCCGGGCCGAGATGGAGGAACTCGCAAGCCAATTGCAAAAACTCCTGCTGCCCAAAGACCCCAGCGATGAACGCAACATCTTCCTGGAGATCCGCGCCGGCACCGGGGGCAACGAGTCGGCGCTGTTCGCCGGCGCACTGTTCCGGATGTATTCCCGTTTCGCCGAGCGCAGCCGCTGGCGGGTCGAGGTGATCTCCGAAAGCCCGGGAGAGGTGGGCGGCTACAAGGAGATCATCGCCAAGATCATCGGGCAGGGCGCCTATTCCAAGCTGAAGTTCGAATCCGGCGGGCACCGGGTGCAGCGCGTGCCGGAGACGGAAACCCAGGGCCGCATCCACACCTCCGCCTGCACCGTGGCGATCCTGCCGGAAGCGGACGAGATATCCGAGGTGGAGCTCAACCCCGCCGATCTGCGCGTCGACACGTTCCGCGCCTCCGGCGCCGGCGGGCAGCACATCAACAAGACCGACTCCGCGGTGCGCATCACCCATCTGCCCACCGGCATCGTGGTGGAGTGCCAGGACGACCGCTCCCAGCACAAGAACAAGGCCCAGGCCATGGCCGTGCTGGCGGCCCGCATCCGCGACAGACAGATGCGCCAGCAGCAGGCGGCCGTCGCGGCCACCCGCAAGTCCCTGATCGGCAGCGGCGACCGCTCCGAACGCATCCGCACCTACAATTTCCCGCAGGGCAGGGTCACCGACCACCGCATCAACCTCACCCTGTACAAGATCGAGCACATCATGGACGGAGACCTCACCGAACTGATCGACGCCCTGGCCGCCGAGCATCAGGCGGAGCAACTGGCCGCCCTGGCGGAGGAAGCCTGAGCCCTTGCACGCGACCCTGGGGCAAGTCATGGCCCGCGACCGCCGCCGTCTGGCCCAAGCCCTGGGCTTGAGCGAGCGGGAGGCCCGGCTGGAGGCGCAGGTGCTGTTGAGCCGGGCGCTGCAATCGCCCCGTGCCTTTGTCCTGGCCCACGAGGGGGATGCGTTGCCGCCGGAACGGGAGGCCCGCTACCGGGCGCTGATGCAACGCAGGCTCCAGGGCGAGCCCATGGCCTACATCCTGGGCGAGCGGGAATTCTACGGCCTCGTGTTCAAGACGACCCCGGCGGCGCTCATCCCGCGCCCGGAAACGGAACTGCTGGTGGAACTGGCCCTCGCCCGCATCCCGGCCGATTCCCCGCGGACCATCCTCGACCTGGGCACCGGCAGCGGCGCGGTCGCCGTCGCCATCGCCAGGCACCGCCCCCTGGCCCGGATCACCGCGGTCGACCGCTGCCCGCAGGCCCTGGCCCTGGCACGGGAAAACGCCATCCGTCTCGGCGCCGCCAATGTGGAGTTGCTGGAGAGCGACTGGTATGGCGCGCTGGGTGTCAGAAAATTCGACATTATCGTCGCCAATCCACCATACGTGGCCGAGGCGGACCGCCACCTGGAACAGGGGGACCTGCGCTTCGAGCCGCGCCGGGCGCTGGCCGCGGGCAAGGACGGGCTGGACGCCATCCGCGCCGTCGTGGACGGCGCCCCGGCGCACCTTTCCCCCGGCGGCCGGCTGTTGTTCGAGCACGGCCACGACCAGGCCGATGCCTGCCGCGATTTGCTGCGCAGGGCCGGCTTCGTCGAGATCGCGTCCCACCCGGACCTGGCCGGCATCCCGCGCGTCACCGGCGGGCGGGCCGGCTGAGACCCCGCAACGGCTACCCCTCCGGAAGCAATGGTGGCCCGCCGCCTGGCAGGCGACAGCCACGATATACGCTATAATTTAGTGAGGTTTGGGCGGCGGCGCCGACTGGGGCGAAGTCTGCCCCACCTGCCCGCAGGCATTTATTAACCCGGCCCGATCATTCCGTCGCTCCCGC
>JAJZUU010000059.1 GCA_021848325.1 Pseudomonadota bacterium
TGGCCGAGGACAGATTTTGTCGATTTTGCAGGTCAATAGTCGTTCTATTGACCAAAAAAGCGGCGAAATATGGACCGGTCAGGTGGATTTGCAGCCGATTTCCTTTAAGTCCGACAGGCTCCTAGGGCCTGATACCCTTTCCATCATAAAACTGTTCCATTTTGATGATCCGGGATCGGGGCTATACTTTGCTCACGGCCGCGATGCGCTTGCGACCGTCCACTTGCCTTTTTGTCGTTCGATAAGGAGATCATGATGGCCAAGTATTGCGCGGCGGCAACCGCAGCGGCGGTGCTTCTTTCCCTGGGGACGACATCGACGGCCATAGCCCGGCAGGACACTCCCCAGACCGGAGGCGAGGTCAAGGAAAGGCCGGTGCCACAAACCGGGGACCGCCTCAGGCAACGGGTCTTCGGCTGGCAGTTGATGACCCCGGAGGAGCGCGCCGAGTATCACAACAAGATGCGCAGTTTGAAGACCGCCGAGGAGCGGGAGCAGTTTCGGCGCCAGCACCACAAGCTGATGAAGGAGCGGGCCAAGGCGAAAGGCATCACCTTGCCGGATGAGCCGCCCATGGGCAGGGGCGGTGTGGGGCCCCGCGACGGCATGGGGCCGGGCGGCGGGCAAGGGCGCTAGCCCGCCGGTTCCTCGGGCCGCCGTGGCCAGAGGCCAATAGATGACGGTGGCAAGGTTTGCACCAAAACAATGCGCGCCCCCTCCCTGCTGCACCATAAGGCGGCGTTTGCCGCCCCCTCTCTCCGGGATTGAATCGTATCTTGTTGATGTAATGTAGAATAGTGCGTGGCATGACCTTTGCTAGGGTTCTCCGCAGAGTAAGTTGGAGAATCCATGGGATCGGTTTGTTATTGCGGGGTGGGCTGCGGGGTCGTCGTCCATACCGAAGGTGGGCGGATCAGCGGGGTCAGTGGCGACCCGGACCACCCGGCCGACCGGTTCGCCGCCATCATCCGCGACGGACGCGGTGGCGTTCTACGTGTCCGGCCAGATGCTCACGGAGGACTATTACGTCTTCAACAAGCCGGCCAAGGGTCTGGTCGGCAGCAACAACATCGACAGCAACTCGCGCCTGTGCATGTCCTCCGCGGCGGCCGGCTCCAATTCCGCCTATGCCTACCCGGTGTTGTACCGCCGCATCGAGGACGCCCGCCGGGACAACCCCCGGCTCGAGATGATCGTGGTGGACCCCCGCCGCGGCTCCTGCGTACCGGAACTGAAACGCATGGTGGCAAGTCCGAGCCGGGCGGCGGGTGGCAACAACGCGCTGGCCGGTGGATGAGAGGATCGCTATGAGCCTTACCCGCATCATCAAGGAAATCGGGCGCGGCTGCGAGAGTGCCGGCGAACTCTCTTTCGAGGATGCGCGACAGCTCTACGGCACCATGCTGGACGGGGGTGTGCCGGAGCTGGAATTGGGCGCGATTCTCACCGCCCTGCGCATGAAGACGGAATCGGTGCCAGAGCTGCTGGGCTTCCACCAGGCGCTGAACGAGCGGGTATACCGGCTGGAGCCCCCCGGCGAGGTGCGCCCGGTGGTATTGCCCAGCTACAACGGCGCCCGCCGCCAGCTCAACCTCCTGCCCCTGCTGGCGCTGTGGCTGCGGCGGCTGGGGGTCCCGGTGCTGATGCACGGCACCCTGGAGGGTCACGGCCGGGTGGCCAGCGCCTACATCCTGCGGGAGTTGGGGATCATGCCCTGCGCCAGTCTTGCCCAGGCACAGCGGACCCTGGAACACGAGCGCTTCGCCTTCGTGCCGACCGCGGTGTTTTCGCCCGGGCTGGCGGCCCTGCTGAGCCTGCGCAACCGGCTGGGGGTGCGCAGTTCGGCCCATGTGCTGGCCAAGCTGCTGGACCCGTTTGCCGGGGCCTCCCTGCGGCTGGTGAACGTCAGCCATCCCGGCTACCGGGAGAAGATGCGCGAATTTCTGCTGGCCACCGGCGCCAGCGCCCTGTTGTTGCAGGGCACCGAGGGCGAGCCCTTCGCCGATCCCCTGCGCAGGCCCCGGTTGGAGTACTTCCACAACCAGGAGGCGGCCGTGCTGTTCGAGGCGGAACTGGACCCGATCCGGGCGCTGCCCGGCCTGCCCCAGGAGCACGACGCCCACAGCACTGCCCTGTGGACCCGGCAGGTGCTGGCCGGGGAGGCGCCCCTGCCGATGCCGCTGGTCAACCAGTTGGCCTGCTGCCTGTACGGCTCGGGGCGGACCCACGACCTGGTGCAGGCCAAGGCCATCGTGGCGGTGGAAACCGGCAGCCTGGCCCCGGTATGAAACGCGGGAGGGAGATTGCAGACATAGCGTAGCGGACAGCGGCCCGCGGCGGAGGATCTACGCGTAACTTGAACGGCGGGGTTGGGCAATGGGGCTCGATTTCAACGCGACATGAGGCCCCGGCGGGGCCTCCTTGGAAACTCGATAGAGGCCTCAGTGCACAAGGAGCGAGTATGAAACCCATGAAGCTCGTCATGGTCGGGAACGGCATGGCCGGGGTGCGGACCCTGGAGGAAGTGCTGAAGCTGGCGCCCGATCTGTACCAAATTACGGTGTTCGGCGCCGAGCCCTACGCCAATTACAACCGCATCATGCTGTCCCCGGTGCTGGCGGGGGAACAGACTATCCAGGACATCATGCTCAACGATGTGGACTGGTACCGGGAAAACGGTATCACGCTCCACCTGGGCAAGAAAGTGGTCAAGATCGACCGCAAGAACCGCACCGTCCACGCGGAGGACGGCACCAGCGCCGAATACGACCGGCTGATCCTTGCCACCGGCTCCTTGCCCTTCATTCTGCCGGTCCTTGGCAACGACCTGGACGGCGTCGTCAGCTTCCGCGACATCCACGACGTGGACCGCATGATCGACGCCGCCCGGAAATTCCGGCACGCGGTGGTCATCGGCGGCGGGCTGCTGGGGCTGGAGGCGGCAAACGGGCTCAAGCAGCGCGGCATGGACGTGACCGTGGTGCACATCGCGGACTGGCTGATGGAGCGCCAACTGGACGAGACGGCGGCCAGGATGCTGCAGAAATCCCTGGAGCAGAAGGGCCTCAAGTTCCTGCTGAGCAAGGCGACCGGGCAGATCATCGGCAACGACGGCCGGGTAACCGGCCTCCGCTTCAAGGACGGTCAGGAGATCCCGGCGGACCTGGTGGTGATGGCGGTGGGCATCCGCCCCAACACCCGGCTTGCCGAATCGGCCGGCATCCACTGCGACCGCGGCGTGGTGGTGAACGACACCATGCAGACCTACGACCCCCGCATCTACGCGGTGGGCGAGTGCGTGGCCCACCGCGGGACCTCCTACGGCCTGGTGGCGCCCCTGTTCGAAATGGGCAAGGTGTGCGCCAATCACCTGGCGCAGATGGGCATCGGGCGCTACACCGGCTCGGTGGTCTCCACCAAGCTCAAGGTTACCGGTATCGACCTGTTCTCCGCCGGCAACTTTGGCGGTGGGCCGGGCACCGAGGAGATCGTCCTGTCCGACCCGGCGGGGGGCGTCTACAAGAAGCTGGTGCTCAAGGACAACAAGTTGGAGGGCGCCGTGCTCTACGGCGACACGGTGGACGGCGCGTGGTACTTCCAGTTGCTGCGGGAAGGCCGCAGTGTGGCGGGCATCCGCGACCACCTGATGTTCGGCCAGAGCCATGTGGGCGACACCGGCCACCTGGGCCAGAACAAGGCCGCCGCCATGAGTGACGAGATGGAGGTGTGCGGCTGTAACGGGGTGTGCAAGGGCAACATCGTCAAGGCCATCAAGGAAAACGGCCTGTTCACCCTGGAGGACGTGCGCGCCCATACCAAGGCGTCCAGCTCCTGCGGCTCCTGCACCGGCCTGGTGGAGCAGATCCTGGCCTCGGTGCTGGGCGGCGACTACTCGCCCCAGCCCAAGACCAAGCCCCTGTGCGGCTGCACCGACCACACCCACGACGAGGTGCGCCGTGCCATCCGCGAGCACAAGCTGCTGGCCATCCCGGAAGTGATGAAATTCCTGGAATGGCGCACCCCCGACGGCTGCCCGAGCTGCCGCCCGGCCATCAACTATTACCTCATCTCCACCTGGCCACACGAGGTCGAGGACGACCCCCAATCCCGCTTCATCAACGAGCGGGCCCATGCCAACATCCAGAAGGACGGCACCTATTCCGTGGTGCCGCGCATGTGGGGCGGCATCACCACCCCGGCGGAACTCCGGCGCATCGCCGAGGTGGCGGAGAAATACAACGTTCCCGCGGTCAAGGTGACCGGCGGCCAGCGCATCGACCTGCTGGGCATCAAGAAGGAAGACCTGCCCGGCATCTGGGCCGACCTGGACATGCCCTCCGGCCATGCCTACGGCAAGGCCCTGCGCACCGTCAAGACCTGCGTCGGCTCCGAATGGTGCCGCTTCGGCACCCAGGACTCCACCCGGATGGGCATCGACCTGGAACAGGCGTTCTACAAGATGTGGGCGCCCCACAAGGTGAAGCTCGCCGTGTCCGGCTGTCCGCGCAACTGCTCCGAGGCGGCCATCAAGGACGTGGGCGTGATCGGCGTGGATTCGGGCTGGGAGATCTACATCGGCGGCAACGGCGGCATCAAGACCGAGGTGGCCGAGTTCCTCGCGAAGGTGGCGAGCGCCGAGGAGGTGCTGGAGTACAGCGGCGCCTTCCTGCAGATCTACCGGGAAGAGGCGTACTACCTGGAGCGCACCGTGCACTGGCTGCAGCGGGTCGGCATGGACACCGTGAAGCAGCGGGTGCTGGAGGATGCAGAAGGACGCAAGGCGGCCTACCAGCGGCTGCTGTTCGCCCTGCGGGACGAAAAAGACCCCTGGCGGGAGCGGGCCAAAGAAGGCGTGCAAAGGCATGAATTCGAGACCATCACCCTTTGAGCCGGCCGCCGGGAGGCACCCGGCGCGCGACCATAAAATAGGAGAAATATGCGATGAGCGATTGGGTCAAGGTAGCCCGGCTGGACGAGATTCCGCGCCTGGGCGCGCGGGTGGTGCGCAGCGCCGGCAAGGAGATCGCGGTGTTCCGCACCGCCGAGGATCAGGTGTATGCCATGCACGACCAGTGCCCTCACAAGGGGGGGCCGCTGTCCCAGGGCATCGTGGCGGGCAGGCAGGTCACCTGCCCGCTGCACGGCATGCGCATCGGCCTGGAGGACGGACAGGCGGTCGCGCCGGACCACGGCTGCGTGCCCCCGATCCCCGCCAAGATCGAGGACGGAGCGGTCTATTTGCGGATTTGACAGTGGCCCCGGATCGCATACACTGAAAAACGGGATAGCGCCGGCACCCGGCGGCGGACAAATAGCCGATCGAATTACTCGGCATTGCCCGCCGGCGGGAATTGTTATAGAATGCCGGTAAACATAGTTTATTTTTTATACTTAGTATAATTCTGATTTGCGCCCTGCCCATTTAGCGCATAAGGGTCGACGAAAAAAGGGAACTGTCGCCCGGAGCCGATTCCGCACGCCCATCCCGCTCGACCAGCACATACCATTGACTTGGGGCCGTGCCCCGTTTTCATTCGTAAACAAGGAGAAGAAACTATGGAACACAAGCTTCCCGAACTGCCCTACGCCATGGATGCCCTGCAGCCCCACATCTCCAAGGAAACCCTGGAATACCACTACGGCAAGCATCATCAGGCCTACGTCACCAACCTGAACAACCTGATCAAGGGCACCGAGTTCGAGAACCTGGCCCTGGAAGAAATCATCAAGAAGTCCTCCGGCGGCATCTTCAACAACGCGGCCCAGGTATGGAACCACACCTTCTACTGGAACTGCCTCAAGCCCAACGGCGGCGGCGAGCCCGGCGGCAAGCTGGCGGACGCCATCAAGGCCAAGTTCGGCTCCTTCGAGGAATTCAAGAAGCAGTTCTCCCAGACCGCCATCACCACCTTCGGCTCCGGCTGGGGCTGGCTGGTGAAGAACGCCGACGGCTCGGTTGAACTGATGGGCACCAGCAACGCCGGCACCCCCATGACCACCGGCAAGACCGCCCTGCTCACCTGTGATGTCTGGGAGCATGCCTACTACATCGACTACCGCAACGCCCGCCCGAGCTACGTCGAGCACTTCTGGAACCTGGTGAACTGGGACTTCGCGGCGAAGAACTTCGGCGCCTGAACCCGGGCCCGGCCCGAACGTCAAGCCGCCGCAACGGGCCAACCAGTAGCCTTTGTAATGCCAAGATCCCGGGAGGAGTGATTTTCCCGGGTTTTTCGTGTGGAGGCGTGGTAGCGATATGGCGCCGGGTTTCGCAAGCACGATGGCAAGCCGTGGCCGAACGGTGCGCCAGCGCGGCCTGCCTGGGCCGAGAAGGAGCCGGCCGAACTGCGCAAAGGCCACCGGCGAGGCCGAAATCCTGCCCGATTCGCTGAAAACCATTGACTTCGTCGCGCTCCTCAGCATAATGGCCTTGGCGTCAGCCATTTTCCGCATAAACCGTCACAAGGAGAGGGACGATGAACAAGAAGGACCTGATCGACAATATTTCTGCAAAGCTACCCAATACCACCAAGATTGAAATCGGGCGGTTGGTGGACGGTTTTGTCGAGACCGTCACCGAGGCGCTATCCAAAGGGGAGGACGTGTCCCTGGTCGGATTCGGCACCTTCAAGGTCAGCGAGCGCGCCGCGCGGATCGGGCGCAACCCGGCGACCGGCGCCGAAATCAAGATCCCGTCCGCGAACGTACCGAAGTTCGTGTCCGGCAAGAGCCTTAAGGAAGCAGTGAACAAGCCGAAGAAAAAGAAGAAGTAACCATCTTCAGGAGCCAAGGAAAGCGACGGGGCGCGCCCGCCCGCTTTCCCGCCAGGCGCCCCCATTCGACAAATTGCGAATCAGCGGCTGCCGGCGGGTCTCTCCGTCGAGCCGCTCTCGCGTGTTGGAACCTCTCGAGCGGGAAAAAAGGTAAAAAAGCGCCAGTCTCGTGACCGGGGCCGCTTGGATTCCATTGGCAAGGGCTCGCAACGCCGCAGACGCGCGGATTCGCCGCAGCAAATGTCCAAGTTATTGTTTCTCGACGCCTAAGTGCGCATATCGGATTTGACCTGTCTTCGCTCAGCTTTACTTCAATGGGAGATTCAGCATGAAACGTTTTCTGATCGCGGCGGCGCTAGCTGCCGCCGCCATCGCTACCCCGGCACTTGCTTCCGACGTTGGAGTCTCAATCAGCATCGGTCAACCCGGCTTCTATGGTCGACTCGATATCGGCGGCTTCCCGCAGCCACAAGTGATCTATCGTGAGCCGATAGTCATCGAGAGGGTGCCGGCGAATCGCCCGCCGATCTATCTGCGCGTGCCGCCGGGCTACGCCAAACATTGGGGCAAGCATTGCCGTGAATACAACGCCTGCGGCGAGCGGGTCTTCTTTGTGCAAGACAAATGGTACAATCGCGAGTATGCGCCGCGTTACCGGGAACAACATCGTGATCGCCGGTATGACCGCCGTGGCGAGCACGGGCATGATCGCAGGAACCATAGGGACGACCGCTACGGCGACGACCATGACCATGGCCGTGGTGACTAACAGGTTGTTGAAATTTCGCCTGATGCTTTCGGCTATAGACCTCTGATGACGGCGAATTTGACCCTGCCGAGGGAGACCCCGGCTCTGCCGGGGACGCATCGGCCCCGTAGGCTGGGGTGAGGTACGAGCCCCAACATCATCGTCCTCCCAAGTGCTACGTCCCGCACCGTCGGCCTGGACCCGCTCAGCGATACCTCAAAACCTCACGCTTCAGCACCAAACCGCAGAGACACCCCCGTGTCAAGCGAATAAGCACCCACTCGGCGGCGCCAGCTGTTGATTTGATCCCGGTCATCCCGTTGCAGCACGCCTGATTCAGTCGAACTACAAGGGAACACGGTCGATACGGTGGCGTTAGGCAGCATCGAGTACGGCGTGTTTGCACTCGGTGTGCCGCTGATTGTGGTCGTCGGGCTTGAGCGGTGCGGAGCTGTTGAAGCGGCGCTTGAAGTGGCACAAAAGAACGCAACCTACCCGGGCAGCATCGGGCAGATGATCGACCGATTATTCCCGCCGTCCTCAAGGCGACTAGCGCCGGTGGGCTCAAGGGAGAAGCCCTGCTCGATGCCGCCGTTCGGGAGAACGTGCGGCGAACCGTCGAGCGGCTTCGCAACTCCGAGCCTGCGCTCATCGAACCCCAGCGCACCGGCAAACTCAAGATTGTAGGCGCGCGTTACGACCTCGACGACGGCAGGGTGGATTTCTTCATCGAGCAGCTTCGCGAAAAGGGGACAAAATTAGTGAGGGGGACTGGCAACCTCAAGGCGCTGCTGGCGACGGCGCGGTCGGGGAAGCAACGATGGCTGGAAACCGCCCGACTCCCGCTGGAAGGCTACCAAAACGACCGGGAAGATTGCGGCAAGGCCTTGGAACGGTTGCTTGCGGCGAGCGAAAGTTAGTCCTCTTTTTTCTTGCCCTTGTTGAGCCCGCTGGTCTTCAGCGGTACTACTTTCGCCTGTTGGGGCTCATCGCTATAAAACGGCCGCTCGTTCCGGGCCAGCCCCGCTTCGCCGGCCAGTTCCGCCTCTCGCGCCGCGATCAGCCCGAAGCACTCGCGGATATCCTGAATCGTCCCCTCGGATAGGGGATGGAGCATGCCGGGCTGGGGCGTGGCGTCCTTGACGATGTTGGACAGTACCTTGCGCATCACGCGCAGGATGCGCTGTTCCTTGGATAGGTCTTGCTCGGTCATAAGGGTCCTTTGGCGGTAGGCGTCCGGCGCGGCCGCCGGCGTGCGGGATGGATAATTCCTAATGGTGCGGTATCGCGGTGGGGGTGTCAATGTTCTGGCTGCGCGGGATGGCGCCAATTCCCGCGAGGGAACGCGGGCAGGTGGAGCGAGATCACTTGCCGTTGTCCCGCTGTCGGTCCGCTGCCGGCTGTTCTGTGCCCACCAGACTCCCCTTCAGGAACTCGTCGAATTCGCCCATGGGTATCTCCTCCACCTCCATGCCCCGCGCGGTGACGTGCTGGACGCTGTAGAGCTCGTCGTTTTCGTGTGCCTCTGCGGGCGCTGGCTCGGCCGTGCCGGTATTATCGGGAGGCGGGGATGTCGGCGTGCCGCCCCGAGCGTCCTGCGGGTAAGGCGGGCTTTCGTCGAAGCCGTAATCCGCCTGTTCCGGCCCGGGCTGTTCATCGCAATCGGTCTTGAACCGCCAGAATACCCCGGACACCTCGATCTCCAGCTTGTCTTGCAGGAACTTCCTGATCTGGATCTCCAGGATGTTGGAAAAGCGCAGCTTTTTCTGCGGCTCGGCCTTGATCAGCACTACCGGGTTTCCGTTGTGCTCCAGGGTGTAGACCTGAAAATTGGCCACGCCGCGGCTGCTCAGGAAGCTGTAGACGGCCTGGTTGACGGTCTCCAGGGTGCGCTTGCCGAGCGGGGCGGGCTTGCGCCACTTGCCGAAGGAGAACAGCGAGCCGGCGAAGGCGAGCGGAAGCAGGGGGCCGGCGGATTCGAGGATTGCCGACATTTCGGGCGCGATCATCGTGGTCTCGTCTCGAGAAGTTGAGGTACGGTATCAATTGACGCGGCCTATTGTAACGCTTGCGCACGTTGCCGCGTAAGGGTCTCGCTGCCGCCCCCTTCACCGCGTCCGGGAAACGGCACCGGTCACGTGTTTCGGTGGCCCGAGAGGAGCGACAAGGTCCGCGCAAATACCCTTCGGTTACCGAGCGGGCGCGGACTCAAGACGGTTTCCACCCGGCGCCGAAAATTTCCGGGGGTTTCCCCATGCAAAGGTTAAAGTTCCCGCTTCGGACTACCGATACCAAGCTACGAGACCGCCGGCGCGCACGGCCCGTGGTCCCGGTCCGAGGATGATGTCCATCCGTCTGGTCAACAAGGCAATCCAACAGAAGAGGAGTAGTCTCTCATGAAAATGATTCTTTCGAGTGTAAGGCAGGGAATTTTTGCATGGCTGGCAGCCGCAGCGCTGTTGCTTGCGGCGGGCGGGGCCTATGCCGGCGACACGCCGACCAGCTTGGCCGGGGCCACCGTGGTGACGGCGCAGAAGGCCAAGGAACTCATGGGCAGCGGCGCGGTGATGATCGACGCCCGGCTGGCGAACGAGTATGTGGAGGCCCATATCAAGGGCGCCAAGAATATCCCATACAAGGAAAAGAGTGGCAAGACGGCGGACTATGACGCCAGCCAGGACCATTTCGATCTGGCCAAGCTGCCGGCGGACAAGAACGCCCCGGTGATCTTCGGCTGCAACGGCCCGGAATGCTGGAAGAGCTACAAGGCGGCCCATGCGGCGATCAAGGCGGGCTACAAGAAGGTGTACTGGCTGCGGGGCGGTTTTCCGGAGTGGAAGGCCAAAGGTTATCCCGTAGAGTAACCTCGCCAGGAGCCGGCGCGATGCCGTGCCGGTTCTCGTTTGAAACCGATCCCCCGCAGGCGGCACGCGGGGGCCGCGGAGAAGGACCATGCTCAACAACGTAACGATCAAGGCCCGTCTGATCGGGGTCGCAGTGGCGGCGGTACTGGTGATCCTGGGCCTGTCCGGGGTCAACTTCTATTCCAGCCGGCGGGCCAACCAGTCTCTCGCCGACGTGTACGAACGGCAGGTGTTGCCCACCTCGGCCCTGCTCCAGATCGACGGGGATCTGCGGGAGGTGCGCTTCAGGATGGCGGGGGTGCTGCTGGACCAGATGCCCGCGGTGGGGTCTCTCAACCACCTCAACGAGGTCAGGGTGTCCGTCCCCGCGCAATGGGCCCGGTTCAAGGAACTCACCCGGGACAACCAGTTTAACGATAAGGGAAAGGCGCTGATCCAGAAGATCGACAAGCAGATGGCCGCGCTGCCGCCGTTTTTCGACAAACTGGCGCAGGCCTACGGGAATTCCGACAAGGCCGCCCTGTCCTCGCTGTTGGAAGACGACTGGCCATTGGTCTATGCCGGCGTGCTTAAACCTTTGTCGCAACTGCTCCCCGTCCAGCAGGCGGCGGTGAAGGCCACCTACGACCGGAGCGTTGCCCGCGCGCGGGACATGCTGGCGATCAACGGCATCACTCTGGCGGTGAGCCTGGTGGTGATTCTCGGACTCACGCTGCAGGCGATCCGGGTGATCGGGCGCAACATCGAGCTGCTGGAGCGGGCGCTGGCCCAGGTGGCGGACGGTGACCTGGGGGTTTCCGCGCAGATCCGGCAGAAAGACGAATTGGGGCGGATGGCCGATTCGCTCAACCGTACCCTCGCCCGGTTGCGGGACATCGTGGGCGGGGTCAAGCGGGCAGCGGACGCGGTGGCCGAGTCCTCCGACCGGCTGACCGCGGAGGCCCACGAGGTGATGGCCCGGGCGCAGCAGCAGGGCGACGGCATCATGCAGGTGAGCGCGGCGATGGAGCAGACCAGCGTTTCCGTATCCGAGGTGGCGCAAAGTGCGGGCGGGGTGGAGCAGGCCGCCGCCAATACCCAGGCCATCGCCCGGGAGGGCGCCGCCAACATGGAGAAAAGCACCCAGGCCACCCAGCGCATCGTGGATGCGGTCGCTTCCTCATCCAGCACTATCGGCGGCCTCAGTCAGTCCATCGACCGGGTGGGCGAGATCACCCGGGTGATCAAGGAAATCGCCGATCAGACCAACCTGCTGGCCCTTAACGCGGCGATCGAGGCGGCCCGCGCCGGCGAGCAGGGAAGGGGGTTCGCGGTGGTGGCGGACGAGGTGAGGAAGCTGGCGGAGCGCACCGCGGCCAGCACCACCGATATCGCCAACATGGTGGGTTCCATCAAAGGCAACGCCGACGGCGTGGTGACCGCCATCGGCCGCATCCAGGAGGAGGTGACCACCGGCGCCGAACACAACCGCTCGGCAGAGACCACCCTGCAACGCATCGTCCACGCGGCGGATGAGGTCTCCGGCATGGCCCGCCAGATCGCGGATGCCGTCAAGGAACAGTCCGTGGCGAGCCAGGACGTGGCCCGCAACACAGAGAAGATATCCTCCCTCACCGAGGAGAACAATGCCAGTATCAGGCAGGTGGATCTGGCTGCCAAGGATCTGGCCGGGACCGCCGCCGAGCTGAAGCGATTGGTGGGCCAGTTCAAGCTGAACGTCTGAGAATTCAGCCCTCCGGGCGCATCTGCGGGAACAGGATGACGTCGCGGATGTTGGTGCTGTCCGTGAGCAGCATCACCAATCGGTCGATGCCGATTCCTTCCCCCGCGGTGGGGGGCAGGCCGTGCTCCAGGGCGCGGACGTAGTCGGCGTCGTAGTGCATGGCCTCCTGGTCGCCCGCGTCCTTCTGCCTGACCTGGTCCCGGAAGCGCTCGGCCTGGTCCTCCGGGTCGTTCAGCTCGGAAAACCCGTTGGCGATCTCCCGGCCCACGATATACAGCTCGAAACGCTCCGTAATGTCCGGGTTGCTGTCGCTGCGCCGTGCCAGTGGCGAAACCTCCGCCGGGTAGTCGATGATGAAGGTGGGTTCGAACAGCAGGTGCTCGGTGGTGGCTTCGAACAGGGTGAGCTGCAGTCCGCCGACGCCGTCACCGGGTTTGTAGGGGGCGTTCAGCCCCTTGAGCGTGTTGATCAGAGAGTCCCGATCCTTCAGTTGACTGTCGGTGAACTCCGGATGGTATCTGCGGATGGCCTCGGTCACGGTGAGCCGGGCGAACGGGGCGGCCAGGTCCATCTCACGTCCCTGGTAGGTGACCTTGGTAGTGCCCAGCACGGTCTGGGCCGTTTCCCGCAGCAGTTCCTCGGTGAAATCCATCAGGTAGCGGTAGTCGCGGTAGGCCTCATAGAACTCCAGCATGGTGAATTCCGGGTTGTGCCGGGTGGACAGCCCCTCGTTGCGGAAATTGCGGTTGATCTCGAATACCTTTTCCATGCCGCCCACCACCAGCCGCTTGAGGTAGAGCTCGGGGGCGATACGCAGGTAAAGCTCCATATCCAGGGCGTTGTGGTGGGTGGCGAAGGGCCGCGCCGCGGCGCCGCCGGGGATGGGGTGCATCATCGGCGTCTCCACCTCCAGATAGCCGTGGCGCACCAGGAATTCGCGGATCGACTGGATGATGCGGGAGCGGGCGGCGAACACCGTGCGCGCCTGCTCGTTGGTGATCAGGTCCAGATAGCGCTGGCGGTACCTCTGCTCGTGGTCCGCCAGGCCGTGGAACTTTTCCGGCAGGGGGCGCAGCGCCTTGGTGAGCAGCCTGATCTCGTCGGCCTTGATGGACAGCTCGCCGGTCTTGGTCTTGAACAGCACCCCCTTGGCGGCGACGATGTCCCCCAGGTCGTAGTGCTTGAACGCCTCGTGGGCCGCCGCGCCGCACAGGTCGTCGCTGACGTAGAGCTGGATGCGTCCGCTCATGTCCTGGATGGTGGCGAAGCTCGCCTTGCCCATCACCCGCTTGAGCACCATGCGCCCGGCCACCACCGCGTGGACCGGACCTTCTTCCAGCTCCTGCTTGTCCTTGCCGCCGTGGTGGGCGTGCAGGTCCCCGGCCAGGTTGTCGCGCCGGAAATCGTTGGGGAAGGCGGGGCCTCCACGCCGCAGGGCCTGCAGCTTGGCGCGGCGTTCCTCGATGATCTGGTTGGTGTCGTGTGGCGGCTGGTTTTCTTGTTCGTCCATTTTGTTACCCTAAAATATTAAACCCCTTGCTTCAGGCTCTCGCTGATGAAGCCGTCCAGATCGCCGTCCAGCACGGCCTGGGTGTTGCCCACCTCGACCCCGGTGCGCAGGTCCTTGATGCGCGACTGGTCGAGCACGTAGGAGCGGATCTGGTGGCCCCAGCCGATGTCGGACTTGGTCTCCTCCAGCGCCTGTTTCTCCTCCATCCGTTTGCGCAGCTCCAGTTCGTACAGGCGCGCCTTCAGCATGCTCATGGCCTCGGCCCGGTTCTTGTGCTGGGAGCGGTCGTTCTGGCACTGCACCACGATGTTGGTGGGCAGGTGGGTGATGCGGATGGCCGAGTCGGTCTTGTTGATGTGCTGGCCGCCGGCGCCGCTGGCGCGGAAGGTGTCCACCCGCAGGTCCGCCGGGTTGATCTCGATCTCGATGGAGTCGTCCACCTCCGGGTAGACGAACACGCTGGCGAAGGAGGTGTGGCGCCGGTTGCCCGAGTCGAACGGGGACTTGCGCACCAGCCGGTGCACGCCGGTCTCGGTGCGCAGGAAGCCGTGGGCGTACTCCCCGGTCACCTTCAGGGTGGCGCTCTTGATGCCCGCCACCTCGCCCTCGGATTCCTCCAGCACCTCCACCCCGAACTCGTGGCGCTCGCAGTAGCGCAGATACATCCGCTCCAGCATGGACGCCCAGTCCTGGGCCTCGGTGCCGCCGGAGCCGGCCTGGATGTCCAGAAAGCAGTTGTTGGCGTCCATGGGCTTGGAGAACATGCGGCGGAACTCCATGTCCTCCACGCTCTTGGCCAGCGCCTCGCTTTCCCCCTGGACGCTCAGCAGCGTGTCTTCGTCGTTTTCTTCCTGGGCCAGGGCGAACAGCTCGCGGGCGTCGCGCAGGGACCGGGCGAGCCGCTCCAGGGTGTTCACCACCCCTTCCAGCGAGCGCCGTTCGCGCCCCAGGTCCTGGGCCCGCTTGCTGTCCGTCCACACGGCGGGGTCTTCCAGCAGCCGGGTTACTTCGACCAGACGGTCTCGCTTCTGAGCGAAGTCAAAGATACCTCCGCAGGTCGGCGGTTCTTTGTTCCAGGTCTTTCAGCCGGTTTTCCAGTGCGTTGAGCTGTTCTGCTTCCATATCCGGTATTCCACCCAAAAAATGGCCAATTATACACCTAGCCCGGCTCCCAATGCTCCAGGATCAGTTGCAGGTTCCGGTTGCCGTTGTATTCGTTCACGTCCACCCGGTATACCGCGTGGATCCGCTCCGGCAGCGGCGTGTCGTGGAAGAACAGGATGGCGTCGAGGCCGCGCCCGTCCTTGGCCAGCTTGAGCCGCAGGTGCTTTTCCCCCACCACCCGCTGCTGCGCCACGGTAAAGCGGTCGCTGAAGCTGGGCTGGGGGAAGCCCTGCCCCCACACCTGCTGCCCGATCAGGGCGGCGAGTTCCAGGGTCAATTCCCGGTCGGCCAGGGCGCCGTCGGTCTCGATCACCCGCTCCAGGTCGGCCGGGGTCAGCAGGCCGCGCGCCACCTCCTCGAAGGCGCCGGCGAAGGCGGGAAAGTCCGCTTCCCGGATGGTCAGCCCGGCGGCGAAGGCATGGCCGCCGAATTTCTGCAGCAGACGGGGGTGGCGTTTGGCCACCAGGTCGAGGGCGTCCCGCAGGTGCAGCCCGCGGATCGAGCGGCCCGATCCCTTGAGTTCGCCCTCGGCCCCCGGGGCGAAGGCGATCACCGGGCGGTGCAGGCGGTCCTTGATGCGGGAGGCGAGGATGCCGATCACCCCCTGGTGCCAGCCGGGATCGTACAGGCTGACGCTGTAGCCGTCGCCGCCGTCCAGGGCCTCCAGCGCGGCCTGGGCGCTGTCTTGCATATCCGCCTCGATCTCGCGCCGCTCCCGGTTGAGGCGATCCAGCTCGCCGGCGATGGACAGGGCGCGGGCTGGGTCGTCGGTGGTCAGGCATTCGATGCCCAGGGACATGTCGTCCAGCCGGCCGGCGGCGTTGAGGCGGGGCCCCAGCACGAAGCCCAGGTCGTACACCGAGGCCTTGCGCGGCTCCCGCCCCGCCACCCGGAACAGGGCCGCGATGCCCGCCTGCCCCTGGCCGGCACGGATGCGCTGCAGGCCCTGGTGCACCAGGATGCGGTTGTTGTCGTCGAGCCGTACCACGTCCGCCACCGTGCCCAGGGCCACCAGGTCCAGCAGCCGGGCCAAATTGGGTTCCGGCCGTCCCGCGAAGACCCCGCGCCGGCGCAGCTCGGCCCGCAGCGCCAGCATGGTGTAGAAGATCACCCCCACCCCGGCCAGGTTCTTGCTGGGAAAGGGGCAGCCGGGCTGGTTGGGATTCACGATGGCGGCGGCGTCGGGCAACTGCTCTCCCGGCAGATGGTGGTCGGTCACCACCACCTCCATGCCCAGCCGCCTCGCCTGCGCCACCCCTTCCACGCTGGAGATGCCGTTGTCCACGGTGATCAGCAGGTGGGGCGCCCGTTGCGCGGCCAGCCCCACGATCTCCGGGGTCAGCCCGTAGCCGTACTCGAAACGGTTGGGCACGATGTAGTCCGTCTCCGCGCCGAACGCCCGCAGCGCGCGCAGGGCGACGGCGCAGGCGGTGGCGCCGTCGGAGTCGTAGTCGGCCACCACCGTGAGTTTGCGGCCGGCGGCGATGGCGTCCGCCAGCAGACGGCTCGCCTGTTCCATCCCCTTCATCTGCCGCAATGGCAGCAGGCCGCTGAAATCCGTCCCCAGTTGCGCCACGCTGGTGACGCCCCGGGCGGCGAACAGGCGGGCGAGCACCGGATCGATACCCTCGCCGGCCAGGGCGCGGGCGGCGTCGTCAGGGCAGGGGCGGGCGACGATGCCGGGCATGGGGCTACGCTCCTTCCGCTCCGTAGGCCGCCAGCGGCCGGGGGCGGCGCCAAAGGCGCCACAGGTCCGCGCGCCGGACGGTGAATGAGCGGGCTTCGCCGGTTTCCGTGGCGTGCAGGGTGAGGGCCTCCAAGGCGCCCCGCCCCAACGCCCGGCCGAGCGGCCCGAACCAGTCCTGTTCCAGTTGTTGCAGTCCTTCCCGCCAGCCCAGGGCATCGCCGTACTGGCCGGCGCCGCACAGGGCGTTCAGCACCACCAGGGGCGTGCGCGGGCCGGCGGCTGCGGCCAGCCATTCTTCTCCCGTGGCCGGGAGGGGCCGGCCGGCGACGCCGGCGGCGGCCGCCAGCCCCCGGGCCAGCGGGTCGTTCGCCCACACCGCGTCGAATGGCCGGGCGCCGGCCTGGGGCTGGCTGCCGCCGCCCCAGAACCAGACGCTGTTGACCGGCAGCTCGCCGCGCGCCTCCCGCTCGACGTTGGCCGGATGCCCGTAGAGCAGCATCTGGATCTCGTTGAACACCGCGTGCCAGCGCATTGCGTCCGGGCCGTGGGGGAGGAAGGGGTCGATCCCCCTGCCCGTCACCGCCGGCAAGGGGTGGGTGTGCAGCAGGGGCGGGCGTTCCAGGCGCAGGTACCAGCGGTCCGGGCGCAACGGGTAAAAGATCAGGCCGTCGGGGCCGAAATGGCTGTTGAGGGTGTCGCACAGTTGCCGGGCCTCGTCCTGGGAAAGGGCGAAGGCGCCGCTGTCGGCCAGCACCAGTTGGTCGCGCTCCGGCCTCAGGTATACCGGGTCGGCCCGCAGCCAGTAATAGTCCTCGGGGCGGCCGCCGTCGGCGGTCAGGGTCAGGGGGGCCAGGGGCCAGTCCTGCTGGCGGGCGACGCCGAAGGCGCGGCACAGCCAGGCCTCCATGGCGCCGTCCCCGGAGCGCTCCCCACGGCCTCTGGTGAGCAGTCGTTCCAGGGCGGGCAGGCGGGGCGCTTGCGCCGGAGGGGGCAGCAGGTGAGGAATCAGCAGGTGACAGTGCATGAGGCGTTTCTGGAGTGGGCTGGGGCCGAGTTTAACATCCCCCGGGGCACGGCCAAAGGGGGTTGGATCCGTTTAGAATGAGGGTGGCGGGTCGCGGAGAAGAGACATGAGGCAGGCGAGCGGACAACTGGCACTGGAAACCCGGGGCAAACGGCTCTATGGATTCACCGATCAGGTCAGCCGCTGGGTCGCGCAGAGCGGAATCGGCGAGGGCCTGCTCACCCTGTTCCTGCAGCACACCCCCGCCAGCCTGCTGATCCAGGAGAACTACGACCCGCACGGAAACGGGGTCACACGGAAACGGGGTCAGACACGATTATCAGCCTTCCTCGGCCTGCCTACACCCTTCGATGCCGCACGCCGCTGCCCCAACGCCTCGACCTGTTGCTAGGAGCCTGTCGGACTTGAAGAATCGAAGCGAAAATTCGGCTGGCCGAGGACAGATTTTGTCGATTTTGCAGGTCAATAGTCGTTCTATTGACCAAAAAAGCGGCGAAATATGGACCGGTCAG
>JAJZUU010000060.1 GCA_021848325.1 Pseudomonadota bacterium
GGAAATCGGCTGCAAATCCACCTGACCGGTCCATATTTCGCCGCTTTTTTGGTCAATAGAACGACTATTGACCTGCAAAATCGACAAAATCTGTCCTCGGCCAGCCGAATTTTGCGAGCAGCCGCTATGCGGCTTGCCTGCCTGACCCGCTTCGCTTCGATTCTTCAAGTCCGACAGGCTCCTAGCCATGGGTCCGAATCCTCGCCGCCGCGTGTAATACTTAATACTTAACAGGTCCTAAATATAGCAATCAATTTTCCCTGCAGGTAAAAGATTGCGGCGAAGCCGCCGTCCGGATCGGGATAGACCAAGACGGGCCGTTCGCAAATGCAGCCTCGTTCAGGTCGAGCTGCTGGTAAAACCGTGTCGTGTCGGCTATAAGAATCTCTATGAGAGCGCTTCGCCTGCATTACGCGCAGGCATGGCGCCCAGTCTGTGCCTTTAAGAAGGGAAACCTCGGGGACAGACTCTGATTTGGGGAAGTTGCCCGATGAAAAGACTCCTGATCGCGTCGCTCTGCGTATCGTTCATGACCCTGTTTTCCACCGCCGGTTTTGCGACGACCCCGGAAGAGGCGGCGCTGATTGCGAAGTCAGCCGGGCGCGGGAGTCAGGGGGCGCAGGTGTTGCTGGCGGTGATCTACGAAGAGGGCGCCGCAGGTTACCCGAAAAGCGACAAATTGGCGGCGTATTGGTTCGAACAGGCGGCGGAACAGGGTAATCCTTACGCGCAACAGCGGCTCGGCGACTTTTACGCGCAAGGGAAGGGCGTGCAAAGGAATCTCAAAGTCGCCGCGGACTGGCGGGAGAAGGCTGCCAAACGCGGGAACGTGCGGGCCCAGTCGGAGCTCGGGAAAATGTACCTTTACGGACAAGGTGTTGAGCGTGACTACGGCAAGGCCGCGGATTGGCTGGGGAGAGCGTCCGCCGAAGGCAATAGCGAAGCCCAGTACCTGTTGGGCAAGATGTACCGCAACGGACAAGGCGTGCCGCAGAACCGGGAACGGGGTGATGACTTGCTGGCAAAGGCCGCTGCCCAGGGGTACGCGGATGCTATCAAACTGCTCCACTTCATGGAAAATCTTGGTGTGGAAACGGGCGAGCAGCTCCGCCAGGGCGCGCCTCACTTGCAGAAATTGGCCCAGGACGGTGACGTCGAAGCGCAGTATCAGCTTGCGATCCGGTACGAAACCGGGGCCTACGGCGTGATAAAGGACGAGCAAAAGGCGCTTTATTGGTTCAACAAAGCGGCTGGCAACGGACATGTCATGGCCATGAAGAGCATGGCCCAGATTTACGAGAAAGGGTTGCTTGGCGTCAAGCCCGATCCAAAACTGGTACTATATTGGAACGAGAGGGCCAAGCGAGCGGCGGCCAACAGGTAGACGCAGAATCGGGAGCGGGTGCGTCCCGTCCCCACTGAAAATAAAGCGATAAGCCGGAGGGGCGCAAGAATTACACCGGTTGGGCCCGACGGGTACAGGGATCGACCAAAGCGCAACGCGGTGAGGGGTTGAACTTCGCTAGACCAACAATTAAAGGTGAATTCGATGTACCAACATATCCTGGTAGCGGTGGACGGCAGCACGACCTCTAATCTAGGCCTGCTGGAAGGGGTCAAGTTGGCGTGCCAGCAGCATGCGCAACTGCGGCTGATTCATGTGGTCGACCAGACGCTGAGCGTTTCCGAGGGGCGCATGTGGATAGGCAATCAGTACGAGCTGGAATTGAAGGCAACACAAGAGGCGGGACAGAAGATCATCGATCAGGCTTCCCGGCTTGCTCGCGAGGCCGGGCTGGATCCCCAGACGGCGTTGCCTAAGACCGTGGGGCAGGCAATCGCGGAGGTTATCCTGGAGGAAGCCGGCCGCTGGCCGGCCGATGTGATTGTGCTGGGAACCCACGGAAGGCGAGGTATCCAGCATGTGCTGCTGGGAAGTGTGGCGGAAGGGATTGTCCGCAACGCGCGGGTGCCGGTTTTGCTGGTCCGCGGAACGTGAAGGGCTCGGCGTACCGGAACTGCATTTTGTATCCGGGAGGCCCTCGAATCGGGTATCGTCGCCCCGTAACAGGCCTGCGGGCTTTTTCTTCTGGGATAGTTGTACCCCACCATTAGGGCACTAGTGAACATGGATACATATAATCATATCTTGGTGGCAGTAGACGGCAGCAATGGTTCCAATCTCGCCTTGCGGGAGGCCACTAGACTGGCCAAGGAGATGCAGGCCGAATTGCAGATCGTGCACGTGGTCGACGAAGCGACGCTGAACTGGGATGCCGAGTTCGCGGATATCAACGAGATTCGCCGGTCTGTTCGTAGTTCCGCCCAGGACATTCTGGACGAGGCGGCGGGTGTGGCGCGCGAGGCAGGGATTGAGGCCGGGACGAGGCTCATGGAAATCGAGGTCCTGGGGCATACCGTCAGCGAAATGATCGCACAAGAGGCCGCGGCCTGGCCCGCAGACCTGATCGTGATCGGAACCCACGGGCGCCGTGGCTTGAGCCACCTGTTGCTGGGCAGCGTGGCCGAGGGGGTGGTGCGCATTGCCGCCAAGCCGATATTGCTGGTTCGCGGAAAATAGCGCGACGCGCTTCATTCCACTGCAAAAGAGCAGCGTATGGGCCAGACCGAAGAGCGTGCGCCCGGACCTCCTCCCTTGCGCGGCCTGACGAGTGGAGAAGCCGCGCAGCGTCTATTGCGGTACGGTCCCAACACGGTAACGGAAGAGCGTTCCCATCCGCTGCTGGCCTTTCTGCGCAAATTCTGGGCGCCGGTCCCGTGGATGCTGGAGGCCACCATCGGGCTGCAGATTATCCTGGGCAAGCTGGACGAGGCGGGCATTATCGCCGTTCTGCTGGTCTTCAATGCCATACTGAGCTTTGTCCAGGAAAACCGGGCCAACCGCGCCCTGGCTTTGTTGAAAAGCCGCCTCGCGGTGCAAGCGCGAGTGCTGCGGGACGGACGCTGGCAGCTTGTAGCCGCCCAGGAACTGGTTCCGGGGGACGCGGTGCACCTGCGCATGGGAGATCTCTCGCCGGCGGATATTCGCGTGCTGGACGGGGAGATGCAGTTGGATCAGTCCGCCCTTACCGGGGAATCCCTGCCGTTGGAGGCCGGCTTTGGCGCAACCGCCTATGCCGGCGCCGTGGTCAAACGGGGCGAGGCCACGGGAGAAGTGACCGCCACGGGAAGCCGCACCTATTTCGGCAAGACCGCCGAACTGGTAAGGACCGCAAAAACAGTCAGCCATCTCCAGGTTACCATCCTCACCATCGTCAAATACCTGGTGGTGCTGGACCTGATCCTGGTTGCCGCGCTGCTGGCTTATTCCCTGGCAGCCGGCATGCCACTCCGGGAAACCATCCCGTTTGCCTTGATCCTGCTGGTGGCTTCCGTCCCGGTGGCGTTACCGGCCACCTTCACGCTGGCTACCGCCCTGGGCGCCCTGGAGCTGGCAAAGCGCGGGGTGCTGGTCACGCGCCTGTCCGCCATCGAAGAGGCTGCGGCCATGGATGTGCTGGCGAGCGATAAAACCGGCACCATCACCCAAAACCGGCTGGCCGTGGCGGCGCTGCACCCCTTCGCACCGCACAGCGAGGACGAGTTGCTGCGCCTGGCGGGGCTGGCTTGCGACGATGCCACCCAGGATCCGATCGATTTGGCCATCCTCGATGCCGCTCGGTCGCGCAGCCTGCTCCAAGGCGCCCCGCAACGTTTGCGGTTCATTCCCTTCGATACCTCCAGCAAGCGATCCGAGGCCGTGTTCGAGCAGGATGGCCAGGATCGTCTGCGGGTGCTCAAGGGGGCCCCCCAGGCGATTGCCCCGCTCGACCCGGAAGCGCCCGATTCGAGCGCCGAAGTGGAGCGCCTGTCCGCCGGCGGCTACCGGGTCTTGGCCGTGGCCGCAGGGACCGGCGGCGCGCTGCGCCTGGCCGGGTTGGTCGCGCTGCAGGACCCGCCCCGGGAAGATTCCCGCTCCTTGGTGCAAAGCCTGCGCGAGCTGGGGGTGCGGGTCATCATGGTCACCGGCGACGGGCTTGCCACCGCTCGCGCCGTCGCTGCCAAGGTCGGTATTGGCGACCGCGCCTGCCCGCCAGAAACCCTCCGCGGCGAGATCGGCAATAAAGTTCTGGATTGCGACGTCTTCGCAGGCGTGTATCCCGAAGACAAGTTCCGGCTGGTACAGGCCGTGCAGCATGCCGGGCACGTGAGCGGCATGACCGGTGACGGGGTCAATGACGCTCCGGCGCTTAAACAGGCGGAGGTGGGCATCGCGGTGGCCAATGCCACCGACGTGGCCAAGGCCGCCGCCAGCATGGTGCTGACCAATCCCGGCCTGACGGATGTGCTGGCCGCGGTGGAAATCAGCCGGCGCATTTATCAGCGCATGCTCACCTACACGCTCAACAAGATCATCAAGACCCTGGAAATCGCGGTGTTTCTCAGCGTGGGGGTGATGCTGACCGGCGTTTTCGTGATCACCCCGCTGCTCATCGTGCTGCTGCTGTTTACCAACGACTTCGTCACCATGGCCATCGCCACGGACCGCGTGACCTTTTCCCGGCAACCGGAGCGGTGGCGTATCCCCAGCCTGATTCTGACGGCGGGCATTTTGGCGGCGCTGGTCCTGGTGCTTTCCTTCACCGTGTTTTTTGCCGGCCGCGACTGGCTCCATCTCCCCCTGGCGCAATTACAGACGCTGATCTTCGTCATGCTGGTCTTTACCGGGCAAGGCAACGTGTACCTGGTGCGCGAGCGCCATCATTTCTGGCACTCCCGGCCCAGTCGCTGGCTTCTGCTCGCATCCGTTCTGGATATTGCGCTGGTGGGGGTGCTGGCGACCCACGGGATTCTGATGGCGGCAATACGCCCTGCGCTGGTGGCGGGCTTGCTGATCGTGGTTGTGCTTTTCCTGGCGGCGGTCGATTTTCTGAAAATCCGCATCTTCGGGCGCCTCTTGGACTTGCGCTAATCACCGCGTGGCGGAATTGCCAGTACGGCTGTTTTCTGTGGTACCGCCTTTGCGAGTTTCCTGTCGTGCTTCACCGTGAGAACAACATGCCTTTCCAGGCCATTCAAAGCGAGCGCTCAATTGGTTGGGCGCGCCATCCGTCCGGTTGCGGGGCGCTTGCGGCGTCCGACGGCCAACCCTCCCTGGCGAATTTAGAATGATGCGCCGCTCGAAAGCCGCAGTGGGGGTTGCCGCGATTGCCGCGCTCTCGGCCGGCATCGCCTTCTATGTGTTTTTCGCTCGTACCGGCCCAACTGCCGTCATCCGGACATCGGGCATCATCGAGGCGAGAGAGGTCAATCTTGCCCCAAAAATTGCGGGCAGGATTACAGAGGTCTGTTGCAACGAAGGGGACCGGGTCCAGGCAGGCCAAGCCGTGATCCGGCTCGACAGCGAGGACCTCAAGGCGGCGGTCGAGGAGGCGAGGGCGGGCCTTAGGCGGGCAAAGGCCGCCCTGATGGTCGGGGAATCGTCGATCAACTATGCGAAGGCGTACCTCGATAGCGCCCGGGATGACATCCAGACCGCCCAGGCCGACGCGGACAAGGCCAAGGCCCAAATGGCGGACGCCGAAAAGAAGTTGCAGCGATCCCGCGTCCTGCATGCCCGGAAGTTCATCTCCCAGGAAGCCCTTGACACCGCCGTTACGGCCTACGCGGCCAGCGCCGCGGACGATGCGTCGGCGAAGGCTAAGCTCGCCGCGGCCCGCGCCAAAAAAGTCGCCGCTGCGGCGCAGTTGGATAGCGCGGAAAAGCAGCTTCAGGCTGCTACGGCAGACCTCGGTCAGGCCGAAGCGACGCTTTCCTACAATCAAGCCAAGTTGGCCGATGCGACGATTACCAGTCCGATCGCGGGCACGGTCGTGTTCAAGGCATTGGAAAAGGGTGAAACGGTGAGCCCGGGCGTGACGGTTTTGACCATCGACGACCTGAACAACCTCTACGCCAGGGTGGATATCGACGAGACGCTGGTGGGCGCGATTGCGCTGGGAAGCGAAGCGAGTCTGACAGGCGAAGGCAGTCCCGGCAGGGTGTTCGAGGGCAGGGTCTCGGAGATAGGCCGATACGCCGAGTTTGCGACGCAAACAGACGTGACCGGCGGAAGGCAGGACATCAAGACGTTCAGGGTCAAGATCGCAGTAGATGATCCGACAGGGTTTTTGAAGCCTGGCATGACCGTGGAAGTGGAAATCCCGAAAAGGTCGGCAAAATGACCGAAGGGCGCAAGGCCGTCCAGGTCTCCGGCATAACCAAGAAATACGGGGAGGCCGCGGTGGTCGACAACGTGGCCTTCGAGGTATGCGAAGGTGAAATTTTCGGATTCCTCGGGCCGAACGGGGCCGGAAAGACGACCCTGGTGAGAATGCTGACGACATTGATCGTGCCCACCCGCGGCAGCGCCAAGATCGCCGGCTTCGACGTGGTCAGGGAAGCCGGCGCCGTCCGGCGCCAGATCGGCGTCATCCCGCAGGCGATGACCAGCGACACCGATCTCACCGGCTACGAAAACATCGATATCTATGCCCGGTTCTACGGCATTCCCGCCAGGGAGAGAAAGGAAAGAATCCAATATCTCCTGGAGACGGTGGGGCTTGCCGCCCGGGCAAACGACCTCGTCGCCGCCTATTCCGGGGGTATGCGGCGGCGGCTTGAAATCGCGCGGGTGCTCATGCACAGACCGAAGATACTCTTTTTGGATGAGCCGACCAGCGGGCTGGATCCGCAGTCGAGACGGGCGGTTTGGGAACTGCTCGATAAAATCAGACAAGAAGACACCATGACGCTTTTTCTGACCACCCATTACATGGAGGAGGCTGAGGCGCTGTGCACCAGGGTTGCCATTATCGACGCAGGAAAGATCGTCATTCTCGGCAGCCCCCAGGAACTCAAGCAACATCTTCCGGGGAAAGACGTCATTTCGCTGACGCTTGAAAAACTTTCCGATGCGATAGGCGACAGCGTCAAGAATTTGCCGTTCGCCCATCAGGTTTTTGCCGAAGACAACAGTATTCGCGTTGCGGTCGACATGGGGGCGAGGGACCTCCCCGCGATCATGGAGGTGATCAGATCGGCAGGCGGAAAGGTCCTGTCGGCAACCGTTCACGAGCAGTCCCTGGAGGATGTCTTCATCTACTTCACGGGCAGGTCCATTCGGGACGAAGGCCCCAAAAAGGTCAGCCTGCTTTCCGCCGGGATGCCCCGGAGGACGGGAGGATGAACGGCTTGCGGGAGACGGCCTTAAGGCTTTCCGCCGTCGTGGACAGGGACTGGAAGAAATTCCGGCGCAATCCCGTCGTGATTGCCATGAGCGTGCTCATGCCGATCATTTATCTCATGATTCTGGGAAATTCATTTCAGGGAAAATTGCGTGGGCTCCCACTCGCCGTCGTAAATCAGGATTCCGGCCCCTATTCCCGAAGCGTCTTGGATAATCTGCGAGCGATTGCAGCCGGCCCGCGGACCTTGGTCATCCGTGCCGCGACGGATGAAGCGGCCGCTGTCGCGGGCGTCCGCAACGGGATATACAAGGCGGCGCTCGTCATTCCCCCCGATTTCAGCAAGAAGGTAGTCCTGAAGGCGGGTCCCGAAGTGGGGCTGTTTCTTGACAACACGGACGGCATCTCCGCCCAGGCCTTGCGAGGCGCGGTGAACGGCGCCGTCGGGGCCATCGCTTCGGATTACGTGCCCATCCGGGAAAGGGCCTACGAAATCCATCTTCGAGATAACAACCTGTACCGGCAGGTGGATTATTTCCAGTCCCTCGTCCCGGGGGTCGTGATCATGTCCATTTTTCTGGGTGCCATGACGACCGGGGTGTTCAACATCGTCATGGACCGATTTGTGGGCGTAGAAGAGGCCTACCTGCTTACCCCGCTTACAAAAACGGATATCGTGGCCGGGCTCATCATCAGCGGCCTGTCCATCACCACGGCGGTCGCGGTCTTGGTGCTGGCGGCAGGTGTCGCCATCACCGGAATTCCGCTCCCCGGCAGTGTCGAACAGTACGCCCTTATGCTACTGCTCATCGTGCTCGCGACGCTCTCTTTGTTGAGCCTGATGTTCGCCATTCTCGGGCGGGCAAGACACCCCAGGATCGTCGGAGTAATGAGCGGGTTTCTGAACGTCATTCTGTTCTTCCCGAGCGGCGCGATGTATCCTGTCGCGAGTTTGCCCGGATGGCTCAGGGGGCTCGCGCGGATAAACCCTGAAGCATACGCCGTGAGCGCGTTGAAGGCGGTTCTGTTCAAGGGCGCCCATCTCGCGACCGTTTGGGGGGATATCGCTTTTCTGGCAGCCTTTACCGCTGTGATGATGACGGCGGCGATTGTCCTTTTCAAGCGAACGCTTTAGACCAACAGCCCTTCGCGAGCATGCATCCCGTGGGAGACAAGATGAGCCAGATCCCGCCGCATCCTGCGGCAGTGGAAGCGTTGACGCTCACCCGGTGTTTTGACGGACTCACGGCCGTGGACAAGCTGAGTTTTGCCGTGCCGGCTGGAACGATTTTCGGCCTGCTGGGGACAAACGGGGCGGGCAAAAGTACCACGATCAAAATGCTGACCACGCTTCTGCCGCCTACTTCCGGAACGGCGCGGGTGGCGGGCTTCGACGTCATCCGGCAGCCGCAAGCGGTGCGGCGGCATATCGGGTACGTGGCGCAGATGTTGTCCGCCGACGGGGAACTGACCGGCTATGAAAACCTTCTCATCTCGGCAAAAATCTACGGCATCCCCCGTTCCCAGCGCGGGTCGCGGATTGCGCAAGCCCTGGAGTTCATGGAGCTTGCCAGCCACGCCGACAAGATGGTCAGCCAATACTCCGGAGGAATGATCCGGCGACTCGAGATCGCCCAGGCCATGTTGCACCGTCCCGAGGTGCTATTCCTGGACGAGCCGACGGTGGGGCTCGACCCCGCCGCCAAACATGCGGTCTGGCAGCACATCCGCCAGCTCCGGAAAGAAATGGGGACTACCGTACTCATGACAACCCATGACATGGAGGAGGCGGACCAGTTGTGCGAACGGGTCGCATTCATGCATGGGGGAAAGCTGGCGGCGCAGGGCTTCCCGTCCGAGCTCAAGGCGGATTTGGGGCCGGCCGCAAACCTCGACGACGTGTTTATCCATTACACCGGGGCTTCGGTGAGTGCTGAACGAGGGGATTACCGAGATGTCGCGAGAACGCGCCGCACCGCCCAGCGCCTGGAATAGATTCCCGCAAGTCGGCGCATTCTGCCGGCAGACTTCGGCCGTCGCGGAAGCCGACATACGCAAGCTGCGTCATGATCCGGCCGAACTCGTGACGCGCATGGTGCAGCCGGCGTTATGGCTGCTGGTGTTCGGACAGGTGTTCGCGCGGACGCACGCTATCCCGACCGGTGACATGGGTTACCTGGATTTCCTCGCCCCGGGCGTCTTGGCGCAAAGCTCCCTGTTTATCTCCATCTTCTATGGCATCTCCCTCATCTGGGAACGAGATCTCGGGATTGTGCACAAGTTTCTCGTGAGTCCGGCCTCCCGAACCGCGCTGGTGCTCGGACGGGCCATTTCCTCCGGCATCCGCGCCTCCTCGCAAGCGGCCATCATCTATGTCCTGGCACTGTTCCTCGGGGTGCATGTGAATCTGCATTTGTCGGCCATTTGCGGCGTTCTCGCGACCGTGCTACTGGGCTCTGCGATCTTCTCGACGTTCTCGTTGATCATCGCCTGCATCGTGAAGACGCGTGAACGCTTCATGGGCATCGGCCAGGTGCTCACCATGCCCTTGTTTTTCGCCAGTAACGCCATCTATCCTATGAGCATGATGCCCCCTTGGCTGCGCGCTGTTTCCACGGCAAATCCCCTGAGCTATCAGGTCGATGCGCTCAGGGCCCTCATGATCGAAGGCGGGCAAAGCCCGTTCGGGCTGGGCGTCGATTTTGCGGCGCAAGCGGCAGTGTTGGCATTGGTGGTCGCGATTGCCACCAAGATGTATCCGACCATCGTCCAATAAGTTCGGGACAAGCCGGAATCGTGTCCACAAGGCGTCTGTGAAAGCGGTTTTCTGCCGCAGACAGCCGCGGAGCGGTTGCATTGCACCCCATTTATTTTATCCATTTCCCGCGAACAGTTGCCTATAAATTAATCCCTCCGTCCCCTTTTTCTAAATTAATCCCTCCGTCCCCTTTTTCTTTTCCTTGGCTGCGCGCTGTTTCCACGGCAAATCCCCTGAGCTATCAGGTCGATGCGCTCAGGGCCCTCATGATCGAAGGCGGGCAAAGCCCGTTCGGGCTGGGCGTCGATTTTGCGGCGCAAGCGGCAGTGTTGGCATTGGTGGTCGCGATTGCCACCAAGATGTATCCGACCATCGTCCAATAAGTTCGGGACAAGCCGGAATCGTGTCCACAAGGCGTCTGTGAAAGCGGTTTTCTGCCGCAGACAGCCGCGGAGCGGTTGCATTGCACCCCATTTATTTTATCCATTTCCCGCGAACAGTTGCCTATAAATTAATCCCTCCGTCCCCTTTTTCTAAATTAATCCCTCCGTCCCCTTTTTCTTTGTCCCCTTTTTCTTTTCCCTACGGCCACACTCTGGAATTCTTCCGGTTTCATGGCTACACCATATCCATTTGATTCAGATAGAAATAACATATACCACTAGCTAGCGGTGAGATAGCCTTCCTGGAAACTCAAAAGCAAATCGGTTTTGGATGCTACGCCTATCAGTTTTCGGCTCCGCAAGTCGTCCAACACTGGAATCCGCTCACCTGCGTGTTTTGCGAAAATGTCCAAAGCCTGGCTAAGCTTCATTTCCGGAGTCAGCACAGGAAAATCCGTTTTGGCAATATCGGCCGCCACAATCGCCCGTGCCAGGGATTCATTATTGAGGTAAGGTTTTATTTCGTGCAGGGGGATAACGCCATGGAAGCGCATTTTGTCGTCCGTAACGTAGAGGTGATTCACGTGCTGTTCGACGAATAACTTGGTGATTTCTGAAAAGGTGGCCCTGGTATTTACGCACGGGGGATTCTTCCGCAGCACATCGGAAATGTGCATGGACGCAAACGAGGGAACGGGTTTTTCGGAGCGTTTCTTGCGCAGCGACTCGGAATAAAGCGAATCCTCACTGTAAAATCTCGCCGTGAAATAAGCCGTGACACATGCGAGCGTCAGCGGCAGGATAATCTGATAATCCATCGTCATCTCGAAGATCATCAGAATAGACGTCAGAGGTGCATAAGTTGTGGCTGCCAGAAAGCTTCCCATGCCGACCACAGTATAGACATCCGGGGTTGAGCTGATGTTTGGCCAGGCAGCGTGCACACCATGGCCGTAGAGGGCGCCGAGAGCGGCCCCCATGAAAATGGTGGGCGTGAAAACGCCACCTACAGCACCGGAACCGGACGTGGCCGCGGTTGCAATAAGTTTCAATATGAGCACCGTCAGCAATATGTACCACAGCCAGTCCGTATGCAGGATTGAATTGACTACACTGTAGCCATTGCCCCAAACTTGGGGGTAATAGGCCGATATAATGCCGACTACCGCCCCACCGCCCATTAGCTTCACAAAAAGAGGCAAATTGAGTTTGGCAAAAAAAGCCTTGCTCTTGTCCAGGAGCTCAAGATACATTGGCGCAAGGCTTCCCGCCGTCACGCCCAGGCCAATAAAGAAAATAAATTCCCGATTCGTGGCTAAATGCAAAGGGGGGATCTCATACAGCGACTTATAGCCGAGAAATTGATGTACGGTTGCATTCGCAACAACCGAGGACACGAGAAGGGGGCCAAAAGATTCCATGGCGATTGTCCCTAAAACGATCTCCGCGACGAAAAGCGAACCCGCAATCGGCGCATTGTAGGCGGCAGTGATACCTGCCGCCGATCCGCAAGCGACAACCAATCTAAGCCGTGGTGCTGGAAGGGAGGCCAGGCGCCCAACGGCAGAAGCCAACATCGCGGACAGTTGGACCATGGAGCCTTCGCGCCCGATAGATCCGCCGGATGCCACGGTAAACAAGGAAGATGCACTTTTTATCAGCGTCGTACGCGCGGAGATTTTTCCGTCCCCCAAGGCGATGGCCTCCATGTAATCCGTGGAGCTCTGTTTCCGGGCCAAATGCATCCCAAACTGCAGGATCAATCCGGCGCACAAGCCCCCCACAATCGGCATAAAAAGACGTTCCCACCATACCAATTCTTCAGCCGCTTCAACGAGGCTGCCACTATGATGGTAGAAGAGCAGTTGTACGAGGCGGATGCCTTCGCGGAATGCCACCGTCGAGAGTGCCCCGAGAAAACCCACGAGCCCAGCCCATAACAAGGTCGCCTGTAATTCGCCAGGTTTAAATCTTTCTATCAGATAAACCTTTAGCCTCAGTAATCTTGCTACCCTAGGTCGTAAATACTTGATTGGCATTATGCGGCACTCGCAAAGTGTAATTTAACGTGGTGGATATTATTCTTTATGCCTGGCTTTTAGGAATTCCAGGAGATGGGGGATTGGTTCCGGAAAGAAAATGGGAAAAGGGGGACGCTACCGAATGGCACGATGGTGCGACACTGGCGGTCGATGGTGCCCGCCGTTAGGGAGAGAAGGATTTCGTCCGGTTCAGTCATGGCATTCTATGCTGCAAGCAACGTCGCCGTGCGAGATCAGCCCTTGGCCAGGACGATCATCTCTCCGTCGGCGAAATGGTCGATCAATATCCGCTTCACCCGGTCCTGCCACAAGGCCCTAAATTCATGTGCCTCTTCAACGCTGGCCGCACCGGCCGCGACCTTTTGCATCAGGGCACCGGCGGCGGGAGCGATGGGGACCCGTTCCGGGCGGTAGCTCACCGCCACGGCGGCGCCGCTGTCGACCCTCTCGAACCTGGCCTGCGCACCGAAGCCGGCGTTGAAGGACAACAGGTTTCTCCTGTCGAACCTGCCGCCAATCCCTTTGAATCCGTTGTCCTGAGCCGCGCCGGTGATGAGGGCGCTGACATTGGCGACAACACCCGTCACCCCGTCCGCCGCGTCGTCCCGGAATTGCACCCTGATACCGCCGCGCTGGGGCAAGCCGTCCTGATACAGGGCGGCCAGCGCCTTGAGGTTCATCAGGTAGGCCCCGGCTACCGTGGGACAGGAGTGGCCGGCCGATTTCACCGCATCCGGGTACGCGTACTCGATGACCCCGCCCTCGGCCGCCCCCAGGAATTCCGCCAGGGGATCATACAGGACGATCTTGCTCACGTCGTCGAAAAAGGCCGGGCAGCGCATGGAGTTCGTCCTCTGGTGTTGGTGTTCGATGGCCTGAGCCGCGGCCGCGGTGTGCAATGATAACGCGGCGCGGACCGCGCCAGCAAATTCGGCTTGTCTATTGCCTAATGCCGCACCAAACCAGTCGGGTTTTATGGAGTTCCGGCGAGTCTTCTCCGCCAAGGGAATCTGCGCCGGCCACCCGGACTTGATTATCTCGAATTCGTCAATTGCCAAGGAGCCCCTAATGTCTCAGCCCCACCTCCGCCTCCGCGCTTCCCAGGCCGGTGTCGGGAGTGGGGCCGCCGGCGCGGCCGGCCACGAGCCCGTTCGGCACGGCAACGGCCTGCCGTGCCTAAAGTTCCAAAAAAGTCTACCGATAACGGCTATACCCGCTTGAGGGGGCATTAACGACAATAAGAGCTATAGAGCCCGACGCAAGAGCCCGACGCAAGTCCGCTCCGCGCAGCAGCGGCTGCCGGGGCGGCCTCGCGTTTTCTCCTGTCGCGATCTTCGTATCCGCTCACCGCGGGCAATACACCGCAGCAAGGGGAAATGCCCGAAAACCGAATCGCTCCAGCCATTGCGAAAGGTAACAAGAATGAAGATCAACACGCCTGTCACCAACGTCGAGCACCCCTTCCCGAAAGGCAAGATCATCGTCTCCAAGACCGATCTCAAGGGGATCATCACCTACGCCAACGACGCCTTCGTCGATATCAGCGGTTTCAGCCGGGAAGAGCTTTACGGCAGGAACCACAACATCGTGCGCCACCCGGACATCCCGCCGGTGGCCTTCGCCGACCTGTGGACGACGGTGAAGGCCGGGCATCCCTGGCGCGGCATCGTCAAGAACCGGTGCAAGAATGGCGACTACTACTGGGTCGACGCGCTGGTGGTCCCGGTGCGCAAGGACAATCAGACAGTGGGGTACATGTCGGCAAGAAAGGCGCCGGCCCGGGAGCAGGTGGCGCAGGCGGAGAACCTGTACCGGCAGATCCGCGAAAACAAGACCCGGCTCAAGACACGTGCGGGAATCCCGGGCTGGCTGTCGTTGAAGGTCCGATTTTCGCTCCTGATGGGGGCCATGGCGGCGCTGTCTCTGGGGGCGGGCATTGCCGGCCTTCACGAGATGACCGACACCGCTTTCGCGCTTGCGGCGCTGGACGCCGTGCTGGCCGGGGCCGGCATTCTGTTCCTGAGCCGCTCCGTGATCCGCCCCCTGCGCCGGGTGGTGGAATATTTCGACCGCATCGCCCAGGGCGACCTGGACAATGATATCGATATCAGCGGCAAAGACGAGGTGGGAACCGTGCTCGCCTCCCTGGCCGCGGCCCAGGTGCATCTGCGGGTCATCATCGACGAGATCAGGCTGGTTTCCCGCGACATGGAGCGCTGCTGCACCGAGCTGGAAGGGGAAGTGGCGCGGGTGGCCGATCATTCCCGCGAACAGGAGGACCGGGTGCACCAGGTCAGCGCCAACATGGAAGAAGTCAGCCGCTCCATCGCCGAAGTGGCCGATAACGCCGGGAACGCCGCCCGCGCCGCAAACGCCACCCTGGCCACGGTCAATACCGGAAACGAGCACATGGCCCGCAGCATGTCCTCCACCGCCGACCTGGTGGCGGCGGTGCAGTCCTCCGCCCGTACCATCGGCGAGCTGGAGCAGGAAATCCACAAGATCGGCAGCGTGACCCAGGTGATCCGGGGCATCGCCGAGCAAACCAATCTGCTGGCCCTCAACGCGGCCATCGAGGCCGCCCGTGCCGGGGAGCAGGGCCGGGGCTTCGCGGTGGTGGCCGACGAAGTCCGGCAACTGGCAGAGCGCACCGCGGCCAGCACGGTGGAAATCGCGAAGATGGCGAACGAGGTCCAGAAGACCACCCGCTCCGCCGCCACGGCTATGGACCAGGCCGCGCGCGAGGTGAACGAAGGGCGCGTCCTGCTGCAGGCCAGCAGCGACAGCTTCCGGGAAATCGTGACCGCGAGCGGGGAGGTGACGCAGATCGCCGAGCACATCGCGGCCGCAGCCAGCGAGCAATCGGCGGCGACCGGGGACGTCGCCAGCCACATGGAGCAGATGTCCGCCCTGATCGCGGAGAACGGCGCCAGCGTGGAGCGGGTCGAGGGCAGCGTGCGCGGGCTGGTCAGGACGTCAGGGGAAATGCGCGACCTGGTGGCGCATTTCGACGGGGCCTGAGAGGTTGTGATTAAACCTGCTGCGCGACCGTCAGCAGTTGACGGCCTGGACGGGGATCTCGCGCCGCAGATCGGCGACACGGTTGTGGTCGTCCACGTACACCAGGCGGGGGCGATAATGCTGCAGTTCCAGCTCGTTGTAGGCGGCGTAGGAGGCGATGATCACGATATCCCCGGGCTTGGCCTTGTGGGCCGCCGCTCCGTTGACCGAGATGATGCCGGAATCGCGCTGGGCGCGGATGGCGTAGGTGGTGAAACGCTCGCCGTTGGTCACGTTGTAGATCTCGATCTGCTGGTACTCGCGGATGTCCGCCGCCTCCAGCAAGGTCTCGTCGATCGCGCACGACCCCTCGTAGTGCAGCTCGGAGTGCGTGACGCGAGCGCGATGCAATTTTGATTTGAGCATGGTTCTCTGCATGGTCGGTTCACCCCGCAGCCGAAAGGGTGTCAATTATAAGGCCTAGTAGCCCATTCCACCAAAACAATGACATGAAACGGCGTCTTTTTGCGCCATGCGTCGTTGCATCCCCTTGCCGTATACCCCATACGGCAGCGGGTCTACGCCTAGCCTGACGAAAAAATCCATCCATTTCACTTGTCACCGCTTTGGTGAAACGGACTACTAGTCCGGATATTTCACCAGACCTGCCCCCAAATTTTGGCGAACTGGGCCGGCCCGAGACAAACCTCCAGGTTGTCGATCAGCCGGGTCTTGCCCAGGCGCGCGGCAGCGAGGATCACCACATCCGCATCGGCGGCAGCAGCCGGTTCCAGGGTGTGCCGCCGGCGCACCGAGACGTAATCCACGTCCCAGCCATGGGCCTTCAGGTCGGCCCTGACCTCCGCCTCCAGCGCGGGAAAGTCCCGGTTGCCGTCCATCATGGACTGCGCCGCCCGCCCCAGGTTCCGGTACAGGCGCGCCGCCTCGATCCGCTGCGCCGGGGAGAGATAGCCATTGCGGGAGCTTAGCGCCAGGCCGTCCGGCGCCCGCTGCGTTTCTCCGGCGACGATCTCCACCGGGACGTTGAGCTGGCTCACCATGGTGCGCACGACGTGCAACTGCTGGTAGTCCTTCTTCCCGAACACCGCGGCCCGGGGCCGCACGATGTTGAGCAGCTTCAGGACGATGGTCGCCACCCCGCGGAAATGACCGGGCCGGAAGGCCCCGCACAGCTCGTCCGCAATCGGCGGCGGCTGCACCACGACCTGCTGCGGGACCGGGAAAAGCTGGGCCTCGGAAGGCGCAAACACGATGTCCACCCCTTCCCGCTCCAGCATGGCGCAATCCTGCTCCATGGTGCGGGGATAGGCGGAAAAATCCTCCCCCGGCCCGAACTGCAGGGGATTCACGAACATGCTCACCGCCACCCGGGCGGCATGCCGCCTGGCGAGCCGCACCAGGGACAGGTGACCCTCGTGCAGATTTCCCATGGTGGGGACAAAGGCGAGATCGGATGTCGCTTCCAGGCTTCTGCGCAGGGTCGGGATATCGGCGATGACTTCCATGGGGTCGATTCCGGGGGAAGGCCCCGTTCCGTTCAGAGGCTAAAACCAGTGTTCCGCCGCCGGGAACTCGCCCTGCTTGACGGCCTTGACGTAACGCTCCAGGGCCGCCTGCACGCTGCCCGTCCCGGCCGCGAAGTCCTTGGCGAACCTGGGCGTCTTGCCGGGGAAGATGCCCAGCATGTCGTGCAGCACCAGCACCTGGCCGGAGCAGCCGGCGCCGGCGCCGATACCGATGGTGGGAATGGCGAGACTTTCGGTGACGCGCTGTGCCAGGACGGCGGGAATCGCCTCCAGCACCACCAGCGCCGCCCCCGCCTGTTCCAGGGCGCAGGCGTCCTGCAACAGGCGCGCGGCCTCGTCTTCGCTCCTGCCCTGCACCCGGTAACCCCCGAGCTGGTTCACCGACTGGGGCAGCAGTCCCAGGTGCCCGCACACCGGGATGCCGCGCCGGCTGAGGAACTCCACCGTGTCCAGCATCACCTCGCCGCCTTCCAGCTTGACCATGTGGGCGCCGTCGGCCATCAGCCGCGCGGCGCTGCCCATGGCCTGGATCGGCCCCTCCTGGTAGCTGCCGAAGGGCAGATCGGCCACGATGAAGGCCTGCTTGGCGCCGCGGGCCACGCAGCGGGTATGGTAGGCCATCTCGTCCAGGGTCACCGGCAGGGTGCTCTCCCGCCCCTGCAGCACCATGCCCAGGGAGTCCCCCACCAGCAGGATTTCCACGCCTGCCTGCTCCAGCAGGGCGGCGAAGCTGGCGTCGTAGCAGGTCAGGGCGGCGATCTTCTCGCCCTCCTGCACCTTCTTTCTCAGGGTGGTCAAGGTGATACGCATGGTTGGGTCCGAACGAGGGGCGGGCGCCATTATCCTAGAAACGGCGGTTGACCGGGTTGGAGTGTGCGGTTTGCAGGGCGCAGGGCGAGGCGCGACGAGAGCGTGGCTGTTGCCGCTTCAGCGGCTTTACAGCCACG
>JAJZUU010000004.1 GCA_021848325.1 Pseudomonadota bacterium
CCCTGCAAACCGTGCAATCCGACCCGTAGCGGGCTCACCAAACGGGTGAACCTCGCAATTAAAGGAAAAAAATTTAGAACCATGATGTTGAAACCCCAATGGAGCGGTCAACTGCCGTTTCTAGGATGATAGATGGTGCGTGTAAACCCAGTGTTTCCGGGTTGTAACAATTTGTTTCAAGCCGGAAACGGGATGGGTGCGGGGAAGAATCCTGGCGGGGAAAGGGGACGCTACCCCAATGGCACTACCTTAAGGCGTCGACCCGGCTCGCCATAAGGTTTCGCCGGGCGGGTTGACGTAGTTGGCGTAGCAGTGCTTGAGGCTTTGGCCTTCGCTTGATGGCGCGAGGCTCGACTCGGTCAGGCCGGTGCGGCAGACGTAATCGGGCGATGCCGGCGAGTAGACAGGTGGACTCCTGCACAAACCACGCCTTGACGTGGCCGGCACACAGCGAGATCAGCCCGACGATGCGCGCCAGGGGAAATCCCAGACCGGGTTGCTGCTCCTGATTCTGCGGGCGGATGCGGAGGATGCCGGCGCCGTCAGCCTGCGTATGGCCTCCGATATCGACGCAGTGGCCAACTGCGTGGGCAAGGTCTCCACCGAGATCCAGCGCAGCCGGGCGGAGCGAGATACGGCGAACACCAATTTCGAGGCGACCTTCACCTTCGGCGGCCAGGTCGCGGGGGTGTGTGAGTGCCTACTGCGCCTGGTTTGGCGGAGCCACCGATTCAATCCAGGCCTCGTAGCGCCGGCCGTAGGCCAAGGTTACCTGGTAGCGCAGTCCCGCGGCCCCGTTGGGACGGGAGGAGATCAGGGCCCGGTAGCGCCGGGGCACATTGATGGTGTCCGGCAGCAATTGGACAATCTGACCCTCCAGCGTATAGCCGAGCAGTCTCGATCCCTGGAAGCGGGGGCGCACGAACGCGGCCACCTCCGCCGGCACCACCAGATAGCGGGTCCTGTCTGGATAGCGCGCGCGCAACGCCGCCGGATCGCGCCCCACGTCCACCGCGAACAGGCGGCTGCCAGTCTTTTCCTCGTTTTCCGCCATCTTGTTGATGCGTTCCCGCTGCCGGTCGTTTTCCGCCTTGGCAAGCTGCCGCCGGATCTCTTCCCGTTTCGCTTCCCGGAACGCCTCCCATGCCGCACCCCCGTATTCCAGCACCACGTAGGCCCGGCGCGGCAGCGGCTGCTTGATGGACCGGTACTCCCCGGGGTTGCGCGGGAAATCGACGTCGAAGCCCAATTCCGCCAGCTTGCTGGCGTCGAACCAGCGCCCGGACGGGGACGCAGCCCCCTCCTGCGTCCCCAAAGCCACGCTCGGTAGGCGCCAGTTGATGCGCAGCGACAAGCCGGTGTCCTCGCCGCTCCCCAGCCCCGCCCAGCCGACGGGCAGTTCGCGCTCCGTCAGCACGACCCGCGCGGTCGGCGCGCCGCTTCGGTTATAGGCCACCCCCGCCAGCACCAGCCCGTTGACCACCAGCACCAGTCCCAGGGCGAGCAAATAGCCCCTGCGCTTCATGCCGGCCGCTCCCGGGTCAGCGCCCGCAGCCGCTTCAAGGCGAACAGCAGGCCGATGGCGATCAGGCCGAGCACAAGGAAGAACAGATATTTCGGCATCCAGTCCCACCACCAGTCGAAAAATTTGGTGTACAGATCGATCACGAAAAAGGTGCTGCCCAGATTGGCGAGTCCGGCCCACTGGCGGCGGATGCCAAGCCAGATCGCGGCGCCGCTGCCGGCGAAGCCCAGCAATTGGTAGATTACCTCGATGGTGTCGTTTGCCAAGGGCAGATAGCTGCTTTGCCCCCAGTTCGACAAGATCAGGATGGCGATGAACACTACCAGCAGGCCGTATACCCGATATATCGGCGCGAAGTCCGGGCGCGCCTTGAGCGGCAGCAGCCCGGCGGCGAACAGCACGCCCCCGGCCACCAGAAAATTCTCCGGCCGCTGGCCGAACGACAGCCAGTATATCCCGCTCCAGGTTCCCACCATGGCAGCCAGGTAACCCATCAAGCTGGTGAGCCCGGCCACCAACACCAGTTTCAGGTCGTAGTTGTAGGCCAGGATCAGCGCGTACAGGGCCCACATCAGAAATGCGTTCTGGCTCGGCGTGATGTTGAAGATATGCCCCAGCACGCTGAGATCCAGAACGAAGCAGGTGAGCGCCACCAGCGCCGCGAGGGAGGTGAAATAAGCCCCCCCCCGCTCCCGCCGCGCCACCCCCTCCACCGCCAGGGTCATCACCAGCGGCGCCGCTACCAGCAGCACCACCTGCAGCGGGGTGTCGAGCAGGCCCCAGAAACGGAGGAGGAAAAAGAATACCGCCGCCGAGATTGCCAGTGCGCCGAGGAAGGACGCGATGCGCATGCCCCATGACAGCCGCTTCTGCTGGTGGCTGGTGTCCACGTCGAACTGCGCGTTCAGCTCCCGCAGCAGGGCTTCGTGATATGCCGCGACCTTCCCCTGGGTTTCCGGTGGCAGCGACAGCACTCCCTCCTGCTGAAGCGCCTGCAGTTCCTCGCGAAAGGCATGAATCCGATCGGCACGCTGTTGGGCGGAGTGATTATCCATGGCGATGGCAACCTCTTTCCCGGCAGTATAGGCCACACTGGGCAGAAGCGCCTGACGGGTGTTGCGCCGTCCGGTCGGACGTCCCGGGGAAAAGGGAACGCTTCCCTGGGGAAATGGGGGAAAGGATCGAGGTAGGAACTGACGCTACGCCCAGGCCAGAGGATATCTCCCCTCCGGAGAACCCGGTGCGAACCGCGAAACCCGCAACGGGGAGGGGATCGGGGTTGTCTTGAGATAAAATCGGCAGCAGGGCGAGTAGCAGCAGCTATTCTTTACGAATCAGGGTTTATATAACCCAAATTGCATTAAATGGTTACTGTGCCACCCGCCCTTTTTAGGCAAAACTCAGGTTAGATCCCGAGTTCCTTTTTCCAGTACTGCTCGATCAGCCGCACGGTGGCCTGGGGCAGGGGCACGTAATCCAGCTTTTCTGCCTGGGCTTGGCCGTGGTTCAGGAACCACTGGGCAAACGCGACGACTTTCTTGTTCTCGGCCTTGGGGGTGTCCTTGCGCAGCAGGAAATAGGTGGTGCCGGTGATCGGCCAGGATTCCGCACCCTGCTGGTCGGTCATGATCAGGTAGAAATCCTGGACCTTGGAAAAGTCCGCGTTGGCAGACGCCGCCTGGAAGGTTTTTATCTCCGGAGAAACCTCCTTGCCGGATTTGTTTAGCATACGGGCCCAAGTCATGTGAGTCTGCATGGCATAGGCGTATTCGTCGTAACCGATGGCACCTCTGATCTGCTTCACGTAGGACGCCACGCCCTCGCTGCCCTTTCCGCCCACGCCGGCCGGCCAGTTGACCGCGGTGTCGGAGCCGACCTTCTCTTTCCACTCGGCGCTCACCTTGGAGAGGTAGTTCGTAAAATAGAATGTGGTGCCGGATCCGTCGGAACGATGCACCACTGTGATGTTCATGTCGGGCAAGTTGAGCTTGGGATTCAGCGATTTGATCTCAGGATCGTTCCACTTGGTGACCTTGCCCAGGTAGATGTCCGCCAGTGCCTTGCCATCCAGAACCATGGCGCCGGGTTTGACGCCGGGCACGTTCAGCACGGGCGCGATGCCGATGATCACAACCGGAAACTGGACCAGATTCGCTTCCTTCAACTGCTCCGGTTTCAACGGCATGTCGCTGTCGCCGAAGACGACGGTTTTTGCCTTGATCTGCTTGATGCCGCCGCCGGACCCGATGGACTGGTAGTTGATCGAAATGCCGGTCTGCTTCTGGTAGGTGTTAGCCCACTCTGAAAGCACCGGATAGACCGCCGTGCTGCCGGCGCCGGTGATGGTTTCCGCTGCCATGCCGACGCTTGTCCCGACGCTCAGCGCCACCGCCACCGCCACCGCACTGGCCCCCAGGGCCCTGGAAAAATGTTTCACCGCAATAGCCATGCTCACTTGCTCCTTATGTATCAAATGGAATCATGAATGGCGCGCCGTGGCGCCGCGAAGGCCGCATTGAATCGGCTGCCATCCCGGCATTATCTGACCATTTTGTTACAAATCGATGATGGCTGGCTTACGCGGAGCTTACGTTTGAAGGGAGGTATGGATGGGCAGGCTTCTAGGCGGCGCGCTTCTTGTTCCTGATCATGTCGTGGACCAGCGGGGTGAGGATGACCTCCATGGCGAACCCCATCTTGCCGCCCGGCACCACGATGGTGTTGGGGCGCGACATGAAGGAGTCGTGGACCATGTTGAGCAGGTACGGGAAATCCACGCCCTTGGGGTTGCTGAAGCGGATCACCACGAAGCTCTCGTCCGGCGTGGGGATGTCGCGGGCGATGAACGGGTTGGAGGTGTCCACCGTGGGCACCCGCTGGAAATTGACGTGGGTGCGGGAGAACTGCGGCGTGATGTAGTGCACGTAATCGTACATGCGGCGCAGGATGGTGTCCGTCACAGCCTCGGCGGAATAGCCCCGTTCGGCGCAGTCGCGGTGGATCTTCTGGATCCATTCCAGATTTACGATGGGCACCACGCCGATCAGCAGGTCTACATACTGGGCCGCGTCCACCTTGCCCGACACCACGCCCCCATGCAGGCCCTCGTAGAACAGCAGGTCGGTGCCTTTGGGGAGGGTCTCCCAGGGCGTAAAAGTGCCCGGTTCCTGCTTGTAAGGAGCGGCCTCCTCTTCGTTGTGGAGGTAGTAACGCCGCTTCGCCGTCCCCTTTTCCCCGTACTCGCGGAACATTTCCTCGATCTTGTCGAAGTGGTTGGCTTCGGGGCCGAAGTGGCTGGGCGCGCGCACGTTGGCCTTTTCCGCCTTGGCGATGGCCTCCTTCATCTGTTTGCGATCAAGGCTGTGGAAGCTGTCCCCTTCCACCACCGCAGGGTTGATCGCTTCCCGGCGAAAAATGTGCTCGAAGGCGCGTTTCACCGTTGTGGTACCGGCGCCGGACGAACCGGTCACGGCGACGACGGGGTGTTTCTTGGACATCGGGTTCTCCTGGGTAACTGGCCAAATTTCTAGACAAAAATCAGTATAAACGTTCGTACTCTGGTTTGCCACTACGCGGGCTCCTGCGGGGCGACCGGACCACGGTGAGCAATATGTCCCGCGGGATCGCCGTCCTCGAAATCATTTTCAAGCCCCGGACCGACCTGGCCATCATGAACGAATCGGCGCGGGAAATCGCGGCTCCTACCGCGGTCGCGGGGTCGCGCCCACGGCCTGGCGGAGTTCGACGCCTACATGGGCGACGACGTGCACGGCCTCAAGTGACCAGCGGGCGGCAAGGACACCCCTTGGTGCGTCAACGACCGGTACGACCCCTGCGCCAAGAGGGCAGCGGCTTTCATTTCCTCGCCCCCGGGTGACCGGGGTGGCGGAGCGGCATCAACTGCGACCCTATTCGCGGTTATAATAGGCGCCTTCAAGTGATCGCCAGGGAAGGACTCTAGAAACATGGAAGCACACTATCTGCCCGCAAAGATCGAGGCCGAGGCCCGGGAACGCTGGGCGCGGTCGCGGGCGTTCCGGGCCGCCGAGGCTTCGGACAAGCCCAAGTACTATTGCCTTTCCATGTTTCCCTACCCCTCCGGCAAGCTGCACATGGGGCATGTGCGCAACTACACCATCGGCGACGTGCTGGCCCGCTTTCACCGCCTGCAAGGCTACAGCGTGTTGCAGCCCATGGGCTGGGATGCCTTCGGCCTGCCGGCGGAGAACGCGGCGATCCGGAACAACGTGGCCCCCGCCGCCTGGACCTACCAGAACATCGACCACATGCGCGGGCAGTTGAAGAGCCTGGGGCTGGCGATCGACTGGGAGCGGGAACTGGCCACTTGCCGGCCGGATTACTATCGCTGGGAACAGTGGCTGTTCACCAAGTTGTTCGAAAAGGGGCTGGTCTACAAGAGGCTCGCTACGGTGAATTGGGACCCGGTGGACCAGACCGTGCTCGCCAACGAGCAGGTGATCGACGGCCGCGGCTGGCGTTCCGGGGCGCTGGTGGAAAAGCGCGATATCCCGATGTATTTCATGCAGATCACCGCCTACGCCGAGGAATTGCTCTCGGGGCTCGACCACCTGTCCGGCTGGCCGGAGCAGGTGAAGACCATGCAGAGGAACTGGATCGGCAAGAGCTACGGCTGTGAGGTCCATTTCCCCTATGCCGACGGCCAAGGGGTGCTCAAGGTCTACACCACCCGGCCCGACACCCTGATGGGGGCCACCTACGTGGCGGTGGCGGCGGAGCATCCGCTCGCCGTCGAGGCCGCCCGGGACAACCCGGAACTGGCCGCCTTCATCGAGGAATGCCAGCGCGGCGGCGTGGCAGAGGCGGATCTCGCCACCATGGAAAAGAAGGGCATGGCCACCGGCCGCTACGTGACGCACCCCCTCAACGGCGAGCGGCTGCCGGTATGGGTGGCCAACTACGTGCTGATGGGCTACGGCGAGGGGGCGGTGATGGCGGTCCCGGCCCACGACGAGCGGGATTTCGCCTTCGCCAGGCAATACGGGCTGCCGCTCAGGACAGTTATCGCCTCTCCCGACGGGGCGTATCAGACGGTGGACGGCGACTGGCTGCCCGCCTACGCCGGGCACGGCCTGTGCGTGAACTCCGGCAAGTACGACGGTCTCGATTTCCAGCAGGCCTTCGACGCCATCGCCGCAGACCTCGCGGCCAAGGGCCTGGGCGCCAAGCGCACCCAGTTCCGCCTGCGCGACTGGGGCATCTCCCGCCAGCGCTACTGGGGCTGCCCGATCCCCATCATCCACTGCCCCTGCTGCGGCGACGTGCCGGTGCCGGAACAGGACCTGCCGGTGGTGCTGCCGGAAGATGTGCGGGTGGACGGGGCCGGCTCGCCCCTGAAGAAGATGCCGGAATTCTACCAGACCGTCTGCCCCCGCTGCGGCGGCAAGGCGGAGCGGGAAACCGACACCATGGACACCTTCGTCGAGTCGTCCTGGTACTATGCCCGCTATGCCAGCCACGACTGCGCGGACGCCATGCTGGACGAGCGCGCCGACCACTGGCTGCCGGTGGACCAGTACGTCGGGGGCATCGAGCACGCCATCCTGCACCTGCTGTATGCCCGCTTCTTCCACAAACTGATGCGGGACGCGGGGCTGGTGAAATCCGACGAGCCCTTCGCCAAGCTGCTCACCCAGGGCATGGTGGTGGCGCCCACCTTCTACCGGGAGGGAGAGGGCGGCAAGAGGACCTACTTCAACCCGGCCGAGGTGGATCTGCAGCTCGACGAACGGGGACGCCCGGCGGGTGCCGCACTCAAGGCCGACGGCCAGGCGCTGGTGATCGGTGCCACCGAGAAGATGTCCAAGTCCAAGAACAACGGCGTCGACCCCCAGGCCCTGATCGATCGCTACGGGGCCGATACCGCCCGGCTGTTCACCATGTTCGCCGCGCCGCCGGAGCAGTCCCTGGAATGGTCGGACGCCGGGGTGGAGGGCGCGTTTCGCTTCCTCAAGCGCCTGTGGAAGGCCGTGGCCGACCACCTGGAGGCGGGCGCGGTCGCTGCCTACGGCGGCGGGGACCTGGCGCCGGAGCTCAAGGCCTTGCGCCGCCAACTGCACCAGACCATCCAGAAGGTGGGTGACGACTATGGCCGCCGCCAAACCTTCAACACGGCGATTGCCGCGGTGATGGAGCTGTTGAATGCCCTGGCCAAGGTGGACGCCGCCACCGCCACGGCCCGCAGCGTGGCCCAGGAGGTGCTGGAGGGCGTGGTGCTGATGCTGGCCCCCATCGTGCCCCATGCCTGCCAAGCCCTTTGGGCCGAGCTGCGGCCGGGCCGGGATCTGCTGGGGGCGGCCTGGCCCGAGGTGGACCAATCCGCTCTGGCCCAGGACGAGATCGAACTGGTGCTGCAAGTGAACGGCAAGCTGCGGGGGAACATGCGGGTGCCCAAGGACACCGGGCGTGAGGCCGTCGAGGCCCTGGCCCTGGCCCATCCCGCGGTGCAGAAATTCGTCGCCGGCCAGGCCGTGAAAAAGGTGGTGGTGGTGCCGGGACGGCTGGTGAACGTGGTGGTGTGAACGCCTGGGGAGGAAATATGACGATGCGCGCGATTCTGTTTACGGCCCTGGCGCTGACACTGGCCGGTTGCGGCTTCCACCTGCGCGGACAGGGGGACCTGAGGCTGCCGTTTCGGACCTTGTACGTCCAGGGGGACGCCCAGTCCGGGTTTGTGAAGGAACTGAAGCGGGAAATCGCTTCGAGCGGCACCACGCGCCTGACGGACAGCCCGTCCCAGGCCCAGGCGGTGCTGCAGGTGCTGGCAGAGGCCAGGGACAAGACCATCCTCTCCCTGAGCGGGGCCGGCCGGGTCGCGGAGTACAACCTGATCTACCGGGTATCCTTCCAGTTGCGAGACGCCAAGGGCAAGCTGCTGATCCCTTCCGCCGACATCACGTTGCAGCAGGCGATTTCCTACAGCGACACCGAAGTGCTGGCCAAGGAGTCGGAGGAGGCGCAGCTTTACCGGAACATGCAGAGCGACGCGGCCCAGCAGGTCTTGCGCCGGCTGAGGCTGGTCAAAATAGAATGATCCACCGCCATGAAGCTGCGCCCGGAACAGCTTGACCAGCACCTGCGGGGCGGCCTGGCGCCACTCTACGCGGTGTACGGGGACGAGCCCCTGCTGGCGATCGAGGCGGCGGACCAGGTGCGCGCCGCCGCCGCGCAGGCGGGCTACGGGGAGCGAGAGGTGTTTACCGTGGAACCCGGGTTCAGTTGGGAAACCCTGCTGTTTTCCGGCAACAGCCTGTCCCTGTTCGCGGCCAAGCGCCTGCTGGAGATCCGCATTCCCTCCGGCAAGCCGGGCACCGACGGCGCCCGCGCGCTCGAGCGGTTTTGCGCCTCCTTGCCGGCGGACACGATAACTTTGGTCACCCTGCCCGCGCTCCCGCGGCCGGCGCAGGAGTCGGCGTGGTTCAAAACCCTGGAGCGGGCGGGGGTGGCGCTTGCCGTATACCCGGTGGAGCGGGCCCGCCTGCCCCAGTGGATCCGGCAGCGGCTGATGCAGCAGGGCCAGCGCGCCGACGCCGATACCCTCAAGTTCCTGGCGGAGCGGGTGGAAGGCAACCTCCTGGCCGCCCGGCAGGAGGTCCAGAAGCTGGGCCTGTTGCTGCCCCGGGGCGATCTGCCCTTCCAGAGCGTGAAGGACTCGGTGCTGGATGTGGCGCGCTACGACGTATTCCAGTTGGGCGATGCCATGCTGGCCGGGGATGCGGTGCGCCTGGCGCGGATGGTGGAGGGATTGAAGGGCGAGGGAACGGCGCCGACCCTGGTATTATGGGCCATGAGCCGGGAGATCCGGGCGTTGGCCGGGATCCGGGAAGGGTTGCGCCAGGGCGCGGCCTTGCCGCAGCTCATGCGCTCGGCCAGAATATGGGAATCGCGGCGCGCGCTGGTGGAGCAGGCGCTGCGCCGGCTGCCGGAGGAAATCCTCAGGGCGGCGGCGCGCCGGGCGGCTGCCCTGGACCGGCTGATCAAGGGGCTGCGGGCGGGGGATGCCTGGGACGAATTGCTGCAACTGGGGCTGTTGCTGGCACGGGGCGCGGCCGCCGCGAAGGGTTGTGAAGGGCAGGCGCTGCCTGCATAGCGAGAAATCGGGAAGGAGTTATCGAAACATGGACGTCAAGGACTACATGCAAGCCGTCGGGCGGGAGGCGCGGGCTGCCTCGCGCCACATGGCGAAGGCCGATACCCGCAGCAAGAACCAGGCGCTCGATGCCATGGCCGGCGCCATCCGGCGCGACGCCCAGGCCCTGTTGCAGGCCAATGCCAAAGACCTGGAAGCGGCCCGCGCCGCCGGCCTGGACACCGCCCTGCTGGACCGCCTGGCCCTGACACCGGAGGCGGTGGAGGGCATGGCCGAAGGGCTGGCGCAAATCGCCCAATTGCCCGATCCGGTGGGGGCGATCAGCGACCTCAATTTCAGGCCGTCCGGCATCCAGGTGGGCAGGATGCGGGTCCCCCTGGGGGTGATCGGCATCATTTACGAGGCCCGTCCCAACGTCACCGCGGACGCGGCCGGGCTGTGCCTCAAGGCCGGCAACGCGGCGATCCTGCGGGGAGGCTCCGAGGCCTTCCATTCCAACCAGGCCATCGCCGCCTGCGTGCGGGAGGGGCTCGCGGCGGCCGGCCTGCCGGCCACGGCGGTGCAGGTGCTGGAGACCACCGACCGCGCCGCGGTGGGCGAGCTCATCACCATGAAGGAATACGTGGACGTGATTGTGCCCCGGGGCGGCAAGGGCCTGATCGAACGCATCTCCGAGGAGGCGCGGGTGCCCGTGATCAAGCACCTGCACGGCGTGTGCCACGTCTACATCGACGACCGGGCGGACCTGGACAAGGCGGTGCGCATTGCCGACAACGCCAAGACCCAGCGCTACGGCACCTGCAACACCATGGAGACCCTGCTGGTGGCGCAAGGGGTGGCGCCGCAGGTGCTGCCCCGGCTGGCCGCGATCTATCGGGAAAAGGGGGTGGAACTGCGCGGCGACGAGGCGGCCCGGGCGCTGGTCAGGGAAATGGTGCCGGCCCGGGAAGAGGACTGGCACACCGAATACCTGGCCCCGATCCTCAGCGTGCGGGTGGTGGCCGACCTCGACCAGGCGATCGAGCACATCAACCGCTACGGCTCGCAGCACACCGACGCCATCGTCACCGAGGACTACGGCCGGGCGCGCCGCTTCCTGCGGGAAGTGGACTCCAGTTCGGTGATGGTGAACGCCTCCACCCGCTTCGCCGACGGTTTCGAGTACGGCCTGGGGGCCGAGATCGGCATCTCCACCGACAAGATCCACGCCCGCGGCCCGGTGGGCCTGGAAGGGCTGACCTCGCAGAAGTTCATCGTGCTGGGCGACGGCCAGGTGAGGGGCTAGGGTCTGTCGGACATCTTCGCGAAGCCCGCCGTGGCCGGGAACGGACGGATGCCGGCCGGGGCGGGACCGGACCCCATCGGCATCTTCGGGGGCACCTTCGACCCGATCCACTACGGCCACCTGAGGCTCGCTCAGGAGCTTGCCACCGGGCTCCGGCTGCGGCAGATTCGCTTCATCCCCGCGGGGCATCCGCCGCACCGCTCGGAACCTTGCGTCTCCTCCCTGCACCGCCTGGAGATGGCGCGCCTGGCGATTGCCGGCAACCCATCGTTCGCGCTGGACGACCGGGAAATCTCCAGGCCGGGGCCCTGCTACACGGTGGATACCCTCACCGAGTTGCGCCGCGAACTGGGGCCCGATCAGCCCCTGTGCCTGCTGATGGGGGCGGACGCCTTTCTCGGGCTCACCACCTGGCACCGCTGGCAGGAGTTGTTCGATCTGGCCCATGTCGCGGTGGCGCACCGTCCCGGTTTTCCCCAGGTGACCTGGGCCGACGGCATGCCCGACGTGCTGCGCCGGGAGCTCAGGCAGCGCCTGCGGGAGAACGGCCATTTGCTGCACCGGAGCGCCGCGGGCTCCATCTTCGCCCACACCATCACGCCCCTGGACATCTCTGCCACCCACATCAGGAACGGCCTGGCGGCCGGCCACAGCCCCCGCTATTTGCTACCGGACGCGGTTCTCGATTATATTCAAAGCAAGGGGTTGTATACGGTGGCGGCCAAGTGACCGGCGCCGGCGGGATATCGCGCCGCAGGGCGCGGACACAGGGAGACGAGCGCTGCCAGGCAGTGAGCTGTCGCAACGGGATTATCAATACAAAGGCTCGATAATGGATCTTGACCAAATGAAGCAGGCCGTGGTCTCCGCACTGGAGGACATCAAGGCGCGGGATATCGTGGTGCTGGACGTGGGCCGTATGACATCCCTGTTCGACTGCATGGTCATCGCCAGCGCCGATTCCAGCCGGCAGGCCAAGGCCCTGGCCAACAACGTCCAGGAGAAACTGAAGGCGTTGGGGGCCACTGTCTACGGCGTGGAGGGGGAACAGGCCGGGGAGTGGGTGCTGATCGATCTGGGGGATGTGGTGGTGCACATCATGATCCCCGCCGTGCGCGAATACTACAATCTGGAACAACTGTGGGGAGCGGCCCGGGACAAGAGTCGCGCGGCCCCGGGCGGGGCCGGGGAGAGCGCCGCAGAGCGCCCGTAGAGCAGGCGTCTTCCGCCCTTTCCGGTACCCGATGAAGCTTTTGATCCTGGCGGTGGGCGGCAAGATGCCCGCCTGGGTGAGCGCCGGGTTCGAGGAGTACCGCAGGCGCATGCCGCGGGAGGCCCGGCTGGAACTGGTGGAAATCAAGCCGGAGAAGCGCGCCCCAGGCAAGACCGCCCGGCAGATCATGGAGGCCGAGCGGGACCGCATCTCGGCGGCGCTGCCGCGGAACTGCCTGAAGGTCGTCCTGGACGAGCGCGGCACGGGCAGCACCACCGAGCAGCTCGCCCAGGCCCTCGGCGGATGGATGAGCGGCGGGGGTGACGTGGCCTTCGTCATCGGGGGCGCGGACGGGCTCCACGAGGAGGTGCGGCGCGGGGCGGACCGGCTCCTTTCCCTGTCGCGGATGACGCTGCCCCACGGGCTGGTGCGCGTGCTGCTGGCGGAACAGCTCTACCGCGCGCTGACCATCATCCAGCATCACCCCTATCATCGCGCTTAGGGCTCGTTAATGAATAACTTGGACGTACGTTGCCACGTATTCGGGATGGCCGCAAGGCGTGAAGCGCAGGCAATGGTTATTCCATTGCCAAGCTTTGCAACGCCGCGGCTGCCCGAATACGCGGCAACCCTCCGGGCTGGGGCCGCTTTGGGCGCATCCCGGCGTCGCGAGCCGCTGGCTGTGAATAACACAACGGCGCGTCTCGCTTCTTGGCCTGCGCCCAAAGCGGCCCCAGCGTACGTCCAAGTTATTCATTAACGAGCCCTTAGCGACTGCGAGTGCCGAACTTAATAATTACCGGAACGGAGGCACGATGACTCTCGGCTTTCAGCATATCTACCTGGCTTCCGGCAGTCCGCGCCGGCGCGAACTGCTCAAACAGATCGGGGTGGCCTTCGAACCGCTGCTGCTCAGAACCCAGCCCCCCCGGACTGACGTGGAGGAATTGCCTCATCCCGAGGAAAGCCCCGAAGACTATGTGGTGCGGGTGGCCCGCGCCAAGGCGGAGGCCGGCTGGCTGCGCCTGTACGACCGCAAACTGCCCAAGTCTCCGGTATTGGCTGCGGACACCGCGATATTCCTCGACGGGGAAATCATCGGCAAGCCCGGCGGGCGCGAGCGGGCCGAGGCCACCCTGAGACGCCTTTCCGGCAGGCGCCACCAGGTGCTCACCGGGGTGGCGCTGGCCTATGAGGATCGGATCGAGGCCGGCCTGTCGGTCACCGCGGTGGATTTCGGGGAGGTGAGCGAGGCGGAGATCCGGCGCTACGCCGCCGGCGGGGAACCCTGGGACAAGGCCGGCGCCTACGCCATCCAGGGGCGGGCGGGGGCCTTCGTCGCACGCATCGAAGGCAGCTACAGCGGCGTGATGGGACTGCCTCTCTACGAGACTGCGCAATTGCTGCGGCAGTTCGACGTGAGTCTGCTGTGAGCGACGAGATCCTGGTCAACGTGACCCCCCAGGAAACCCGGGTGGCGGTGATGCAACTGGGGGTGGTCCAGGAACTGCACATCGAGCGCAGCAGCGCCCGCGGCCTGGTGGGCAACATCTATCTGGGACGGGTGTGCCGGGTGTTGCCGGGGATGCAGTCGGCGTTCGTGGAGATCGGCCTGGAGCGTGCCGCCTTCCTGCACGTGGCCGACATCTGGGAACACCGGCAAAGCCAGCAGGAACACAAGGCCATCGAGAAATTGCTGTTCGAGGGCCAATCCCTGCTGGTTCAGGTGATCAAGGACCCCATCGGCAGCAAGGGCGCCCGCCTTTCCACCCAAATCAGCATCGCGGGCCGGTGCCTGGTGTACCTGCCCCAGGAAAGCCACATCGGCATCTCGCAGCGGATCGGCGACGAGGCCGAGCGCGAGTCCCTGCGGGAGAAGCTGCAGCAGCTGCTGGCCCCCGGGGAGCCGGGCGGATTCATTATCCGCACCATCGCCGAAAATGCCGGCGAAGACGAAATAAGGGGCGACATCGAGTACCTGCGCAAGCTGTGGGCGGACCTTTCCGCCAAGGCCAAGACCGCCCCCCCCAAGACCCTGCTGTACCAGGACCTGAGCCTCGCCCTGCGGGTGCTGCGGGACTTCGTGAACCAGGAGACCTCGCGCGTGCTGGTGGACTCCCGCGAGACCTTCCAGAACATGCAGGCCTTCGCCCGCGCCTACACCAGCAACGTGCTGCCCAAGCTGGAGCACTATTCTGCCGACCGCCCGCTGTTCGATTTCTACGCCATCGAGGACGAGATCGAGCGCGCCCTGTCGCGCAAGGTGCCGCTGAAATCGGGGGGCTACCTCATCATCGACCAGACCGAGGCGCTCACCACCGCCGACGTCAACACCGGGGGTTTCGTCGGCGTGCGCAATTTCGACGACACCATCTTCAAGACCAACCTGGAGGCGGCCCAGGCCATCGCGCGCCAGTTGCGGCTGCGCAACCTGGGCGGGATCATCATCATCGACTTCATCGACATGGACAGCGAGGACCACCGGCAGGCGGTGCTGGCCGAGTTCATGAAGGCCCTGGCGCGGGACCGCACGCGCATGACGGTCAACGGCTTCACCGGGTTGGGACTGGTGGAAATGACCCGCAAGCGGACCCGGGAAAGCCTCGCCCACATCCTGTGCGAACCGTGCCCGGTGTGCCAGGGCCGCGGCGCGGTGAAGACGGCCCAGACCGTATGCTACGAGATCCTGCGGGAGATCCTGCGCGAGGCGCGCCAGTTCAATGCCCGGGAGTACCGCATCCTCGCCGCCCAGCCGGTGGTCGACATGTTCCTCGACGAGGAGTCCCAGAGCCTGGCGCAGTTGGAGGATTTCATCGGAAAGCCGATCTCGCTCCAGGTGGAAAGCGAATATGCCCAGGAGCAGTACGACGTGGTGCTGATGTAGGCCGGTCAGTCCTCCGACCGAACCGGCAGCTGGGCGCCGATGTCGCCGAGCAGGGCGCTCTGCCGCTCCAGGTCGGCAGTCAGGACGTGCAGCGCGCCGAGCCGTTCCTGGAGCGTGTCCGTGTGCTCGTGGATCTTCCTGATGTTCTCCAGGCGGCGCTCCAACTGGACCTTGTATTCCTTGATCTGGGTGGCCAGGGGGTCCAGCGAATCGCCGAACCAGGCTTCGGACCTCCGGCGCGCCTCCCTGAACACCCTTTCCGCCAGGGCCGCCAGGGCGAGGTAGAAGCGGTTGATCAGAAAATGCTTCTCGGTCATGATGTTGACCGGGTCGCGGCAGAACTCGTCGGTCTTCCGGGCCAGATCCAGCAGCCGTTCGCGGTAAGGCTCGAGGTTCAGGTGCGGCGGGCTCAGCCGCGGGAACTGGTGCTTCTCGTGGAAATCCCGGTAAGTGGCGTGCAGCAGGATGTGGATGCGCCGACTGTGTTCCAGGGCCTCGTTGAACTGAAGGGTGAGCCCGCGCACCAGGGCGTGCATGCCGCGGGAAAGGCCGGCGGTGGTCCAGCTGCCCTGCATCGCCTCGCGGCTCTTGTGCAATATCTCCTGCAGCCGCTGTTCGCTCAGGCTGGCGCGCAGGGCTTTTTTCTGGAGCGTCAGCGCGTTGCGGGTGAGGTTGAAGTTCTTGACCGATCCGTCGTAGACCACCTTGTCCGACAGCAGCCTGTCGCGCAGATTTCCCATCACCTCCCGGTTCTTCCCGCTCAGGGCGGAAAGCTCCGTCTCCTCGTGGCGGGCGGCGGCGAGCCGCGTGCGCAAGGTCAGGCGGGAGGTCTCCACCATGCCGCCGATTTCTCTCGCCACCGCATCGCGCACAATGTCCTGCTTGGCCGGGATGATCTCTTCCGCGAGCGCGATTTCCAGGTCTTCTATGCCGCTTTTCCGGAGCAGGGCCGCATCCCCCCTGATCTTGGCCAGCAGCGCACGCTGCGCCGACAGGGCGAACACCCGGGACGGCGGCAGGCCGAGCTGTTTGGCGGTTTCCTGTACCTGGTGCCGGATGCCGCTCTGGATCTCCTCCCACGTCTTGAGATCGTCCCACAGGACGTCGATCTTGTTGAGCACGGCCAAACGGTGCTGGGCGTGGGACTCCAGGTAGCGGTCCCAGATCTCCCGGTCGGACTTGGTGACCCCGGTGTCCGTGGCCAGCAGGAACAGCACCGCGTGGGCGTTCGGGATCTCGCTCAGGGTCAGCTCCGGCTCGGCGCCCAAGGCGTTCAGCCCGGGGGTGTCCAGCACCACCAGGCCGCTTTCCAGCAGCGGGTGGGGGTAGTTGAACTGGGCGTAGCGCCAGGCCGGGATTTCCACCGCTGCATCCGCGGCGACCGGGCGTTCCTCCGTCAAACCCAGGGCGTGCGCCTCGCCGGCCGGCACCGTCTTGGTCTCGGTGAGGCGTCGCATGGCGGCCAGCGTGCCCTCCCGATCGGCGGGATCAAGCCTGATTCTGCTCCACTCCACCGGCATGCGCTTGAAGGCGGCGATGCTTTCTTCGCGCAGCCGGGTCTCGATGGGCAGCAGGCGCAGGTAGGGCGCATGCTCCGGGTCGTAGAACACCTCCGTCGGGCACATGGTGGTGCGGCCCACGTCGGAAGGCAGGAGGCGCTGCCTGAAGTCGGCGAAAAACAGGGCGTTGACGAGTTCCGTCTTGCCCCGGGAGAACTCGGCCACGAAGGCCAGCACCAGGCGCTCCTTTTTCAGGCTCTCCGCCAGATCGTAGATGCGCAACGCCTGCTGCGCATCGTAACCGCCCGCCTGGTCCATCCAGACACGGTAGGCCTCGATGGCGCCCAGCAGGTCTTTGCGCCATTGGGCGTAATTGCTGAACCGCTCTCGAAATCGCCCGCTCATGGCTTCTCCGGCGCGTCTTGCTTCAGCAGGTCATCGGGGGCGATGGCGGAACGGCAGATCTCGACCACCTTGCGCCGGCCGTGCGCGCCGTGCTTGAGGCTCACCTGCCGGCGCGGCACCGCAAAGGTCCGCGCCAGGAAATCGAGCAATTCGGCGTTCGCCTTGCCGTCCACGGCTGCCGCCGCCACCTTGACCTTGAGCGCGTCCCCGTGCAGACCCGCCACGCAGTTCGCGCGGGAATTGGGTTGCACATGCACTGTCAGCGACAGGCACTGTCGCTGCGGATCAAGGCAGTACCAGGGGGCGGGCATGGGCCGTCCGGATCACATCAGCCTGAGCGCCAGGGCTTCCAGCCAGGCCACGGGCAACATCAGGAACAGTTGGCAGGCAATAAAGATAAACAAAGGGGAAAGGTCGATGTTGGCGATCGGCGGGATCAGCCTCTGGAAAAAACGCATGAAGGGACGGGACAGGGCGTACAGCACGGGGGAGAGGGGGTTGTAGGGGTTGACCCAACTCAATACGGCCTGCACGAATACCACCCCGATCAGGATGTAGACGCTTGTTTTCAGCAGCTTGACCGCGGCCAGCAGGGCCAGCCCCAGATACACGCCTCCTCCCGCCACCAGGAACGGGAAGCCGCTCAGCCAATACAAGGCAAACAACAGCAGGGCCTCCAGCAGCCAGGCCAGCAACAACGTGCCCAGGTCAAGCCCCCACAGCCCGGGAACCAGGCGCCTTATGGGACGCACGGCGAAATCCGTCACCGCGACGATGAACTGGGAAAAGGGGTTGTGAAACGGGACGCGCATGGCCTGCAGATAAAAGCGCAGCAGAAACGCCAGCACCAGCAGGTTGATCAGGGTTTCCAGCAGGAATTGCAATGCTTGGTTAAACATGGGATTTCGATATGCGGCGCAAAGACTTATACACAGTTTAACAGGATTTTCCGGACCATGGCTTAAACCGGGGCCCGCCTCATCGCTTCGGCGGCTGGTCCGCCTTGCCGAGCGCTTCCCCCAGTTCCCGGGAGCGCTCCGCCGCGGCGCGCACCGCTGCGACGATCTGCCGCTTCACCCCCGTGTCCTCCAGTGCCTGCAGCGCCCGTTCCGTGGTCCCTCCCTTGGAGGTGACGCGGGCGCGCAGGGTGGCCACGTCCTCCCCGCCCTGGCTTGCCAGCCGGCTTGCCCCGAGAAAGGTCTCCAGGCTCAGCCGCCGCGCCTGGGCGGCGCTGAGTCCGAGGGTGATGGCGGCCTCTTCCAGGGCCTCGATGAAATAGAACACGTAGGCCGGGCCGCTGCCCGCCACCGCGGTCACAGCGTCCATCTGGGCCTCTTCCTCCAGCCACAGGGTGGTGCCTACGGCGCCGAGGATGGTGTCCGCCTGCTGCCGCTGGCCGGCGCTCACCCCGGGCAGGGCGAATAGCCCGGACATCCCGGACAGCACCATGGCCGGGGTGTTGGGCATGACCCGCACCACCGCGCCGTAGCCCCCGAGCCAGCGGCTCAGGTCGCTGGCGCGCACCCCGGCGGCGATGGAGATCACCAGTTGGCCGCGCAACCAGGGGCGCAGCCGTTCGGCCACGGCAAACAACTGCTGCGGCTTGACCGCGAGCACGATGGCCCCGGCCGCGGCCGCATCCGCTGCCAGATCGGGATAGGTGGCGACGCCGTATGTTTGCTCCAGGTACTCCCGCGCCTGTGCGGACAGTTCCACCACCCGGAGCGACCCCGCCGCCAGGCCTTTTTTCAGCAGGCCCGCAATGAGGGCGCCCGCCATGTTGCCGCCGCCGATAAATGTGATATCCATAGCCGTTTCCGTATCGTTAGGCGTCGAGAAATAATAAGTTGGATATTTGTCCAAGTTATTGTTTCTCGACGCCTTAACCCCCGCTCCGGGGCGAAGGTGCTACCCGGTCGCAGCACCTGTCCTGCGCCCGAAAATGGCCGATCCCACGCGCACCACGGTCGCCCCTTCGGCGACCGCGGCTTCGAGGTCGTCCGACATCCCCATGGAGAGGGTATCCAGCCGCAACCCCTCCCGCCTGAGCTGCTCCAGCAGTTCCCGCAGCACGCCGAACTGGGCCCGCTGTTCCCTATAGTCAGCGCTGGCGCGAGGGATCGCCATCAGCCCCCGCAGCCGGACGCGCGGCAGGGCGGCCACCTGGCGCGCCAAGTCCACCGCCTGTTCCGGGGCGACGCCGCTCTTGCTGGCCTCCCGGCTGACGTTCACCTGGAGGCAGACGTTGAGGGGGGGCAGACCCTCGGGCCGCGCCAGGGACAGCCGCTCCGCGATCTTCCCGCGCTCGACGCTGTGCACCCAGGCGAAGCGCTCGGCGATGGGGCGGGTCTTGTTGCTCTGGATCGGGCCGATGAAATGCCATTCCAGGGGCAGATCCCCGAGCTGCGCCATCTTGGCCAGCGCCTCCTGCACATAGCTCTCCCCGAACGCCGTTTGCCCCGCCCGGTACGCCGCGCGTATCGCGTCCGCCGGCCAGGCCTTGCTCACCGCCAGCAACCGGACCTCCCCGGGGTCGCGGCCGCAGGCCCGCGCCACCTCGGCAATACGCCTGGTCACGGCTTGCAACGCGCTGGATATTGCGGTCATAATGATTCCGACATAATAGGGCAAAACAGCCTCAAGGAGTCCCCCCTCGCGCCGTTATACAAAAGATACTGTGCCGTTGGACTCACACCCAGAGAGATTATAAATGGAAATCGCGGAACTGCTCGCTTTCACGGTAAAGAACAAGGCTTCCGACCTGCACCTGTCGTCCGGCCTCCCCCCCATGATCCGGGTCCATGGCGACATCCGCCGCATCAACGTGCCGGCGCTGGACCACAAGGGCGTGCACGCCATGGTGTACGACATCATGAACGACGGCCAGCGCAAGCATTACGAGGAGAACCTGGAGGCGGACTTCTCGTTCGAGGTCCCGAACCTGGCCCGCTTCCGGGTGAACGCCTTCGTGCAGCAGCGCGGCGCCGGGGCGGTGTTCCGTACCATTCCATCCAAGGTGCTCACCCTGGAGGACCTGAACGCCCCGCCCATCTTCAAGGAAATCTCCGATCAGCCGCGGGGCATCGTGCTGGTCACGGGACCCACCGGCTCCGGCAAGTCGACCACCCTGGCCGCCATGGTCGATTACATCAACGAGATCGAATACGGCCATATCCTCACCGTGGAGGACCCCATCGAGTTCGTGCACCAGAGCAAGAAATGCCTGATCAACCAGCGGGAAGTGGGGCCCCACACCCTGAGCTTCAACAACGCCCTGCGCTCCGCCCTGCGGGAGGACCCGGACGTGATCCTGGTGGGCGAGCTGCGCGACCTGGAGACCATACGCCTGGCGCTCACCGCGGCCGAGACCGGCCACCTGGTATTCGGCACCCTGCACACCAGTTCCGCCGCCAAGACCATCGACCGGATCATCGACGTGTTCCCGGCGGCGGAAAAGGACATGGTGCGCTCCATGCTGTCGGAGAGTCTGCGCGCCGTCATCTCCCAGACCCTGCTCAAGACCAAGGACGGCTCCGGCCGGGTGGCGGCCCACGAGATCATGATCGGCACCCCGGCCATCCGCAACCTGATCCGGGAAAACAAGGTGGCACAGATGTATTCGGCGATCCAGACCGGCCAGAACATGGGCATGCAAACTCTGGACCAATGCCTGATGGACCTGGTGCGGCGCAATGTGGTGACCAAGGGCGAGGCCCGGGCGCGCGCCGCCAACAAGGATGCCTTTTTGGGCTGAGCGGGCGTTGCCCGGATGTTTCGGAGATAAGGGATGGAACGGGACCAAGCAGTAAAATTTATGCACGATCTGCTGCGCCTGATGGTCGGCAAGAAGGCCTCCGACCTGTTTATCACCGCGGGCTTTCCCCCGGCGGTGAAGATCGACGGCAAGCTCACGCCGGTCTCCAATCAGACCCTGACGCCCCAGCACACCAAGGAGCTGGCGCGCGCCATCATGAACGACAAGCAGGCGGCGGAGTTCGAGGAGAGCAAGGAGTGCAACTTCGCCATCGCCCCGCCCGAACTGGGGCGTTTTCGTGCCAATGCCTTCATTCAGCAGGGACGCACCGGGCTGGTGCTGCGCACCATCACCACCAAGATCCCGAAATTCGAGGAACTGGGACTGCCGGAGGTGCTGAAGGACGTGGCCATGACCAAGCGCGGCCTGGTCATCTTCGTGGGCGGGACCGGCTCCGGCAAGTCCACCTCCCTGGCGGCGATGGTGGGCTATCGCAACGAGCAGAGCTACGGCCATATCATCACCATCGAGGACCCGGTGGAGTACGTCCACGAGCACAATAACTGCATCGTCACCCAGCGCGAGGTCGGGGTGGACACGGACAACTGGTTCTCCGCTCTGAAGAACACCCTGCGCCAGGCGCCGGACGTAATCCTGATCGGCGAGATCAGGGACCGGGAAACCATGGACTACGCCATCGCCTTCGCCGAGACCGGCCACCTGTGCCTTTCCACCCTGCACGCCAACAGCGCCAACCAGGCCCTGGACCGGATCATCAACTTCTTTCCGGAGGAACGCCGGCAGCAATTGCTGATGGACCTTTCCCTCAACCTCAAGGCCTTCATCTCCCAGCGCCTGATGCCGAAGAAAGACGGGCCGGGGCGAGTGGCGGCGGTGGAGGTGATGCTCAACTCCCCGCTGATCTCCGATCTGATTTTCAAAGGGGAGGTCCACGGCATCAAGGAGATCATGGCCAAGTCGCGGGAACTGGGCATGCAGACCTTCGATCAGGCCCTGTTCGACCTCTACGAGGGCGGCCTGATCAGCTACGAAGACGCGCTGCGCAACGCCGATTCCCTTAACGATCTGCGCCTGCGCATCAAGCTGCACGGCAAGGACGCCAAGGAGCGCGACGTGCTGTCCGGGCTCGACCACCTGGATATCGTTTAGGCGTCGGGTTCGGGTTTTTTCCGCCGGGCCGAGCCTTCCACCATCTTGAATTCGAACAGCCGACATTCCAGCGGGCCGTTGAACAGGGGGATGCGGCGGGACGGAGCCAGGCGCATCAGCCCCGGCAGGCGCATGTCGGCGGTCAGCAGATACACCCGCCAGCCGCTGAATTTCTTCTTCAGCACGTCCCCCAAGCGGGGGTAGAATTCGGCCAGTTCCTGCTGTTCTCCCAGACGCACCCCGTATGGCGGGTTGGTCACGATGATCCCGGTGTCGGCCGGTGCGCTGATTTCCAGCACGTTGGCCTGGTTCAGGCGGAGCACCTGGGACAGGCCGGCAGCCTCGAGGTTGGTCCTCGCCGCGGCCAGGGTATTCCCGGAAAGGTCGCTGCCATAGATGGGCTGCGGCGTCTTTGGCAGTTGCCGCGCCAGGCTGGCGCCGCGTATCGTATCCCAGGTCCGGGCGCAGAAGTTGTTGAGCTTTTCGAAGCCGAAGCCGCGGTCCATGCCGGGGGCGATATTGAGCGCCATCTGCGCCGCCTCCAGCAGGATCGTGCCGCCGCCGCACATGGGGTCCAGCAAGGGAATCCCCGGCGACCAGCCCGCGAGCTTGAGGATGCCCGCCGCCAGGTTTTCCCGCAGCGGCGCCTCCGTGCCTGCCTGGCGCAAGCCGCGCTGGAACAGCGCCGGGCCGGAGGTGTCCAGGTACAGGGTGAAGCGCTCGGCGTCCAGGAAGGCGTAAACGCGCACGTCCGGGGCGTGAGTCTCCACGCTCGGCCGGGAGCCGGTGGCGCGGCGGAATGCGTCGCACAGCGCGTCCTTGATGCGCAGGGTGAGGAAGTCCAGGCTGCGCAAGGGGCATTTCCGCGCGCTCACCTTGACCATGACGGTGCGGCCCGCATCGAACCAGTTCGTCCAAGGGAGGCCGTAGGCGGCGCGGTAGATGTCCTCCTCGCTGCCATAGCGGCCGCCCGCGATCTGCCAAAGCACGCGGCTGGCGATGCGGCTTTCCAGATTGACCTGGTAACATAGCGGAAATTCTCCGCGGAAGGCGACCCCGCCCTGGGTCGCCTCCGGTGCCCGCGCTCCCAGCCCTTCCAGTTCGGAGGCGAGAACGCCCTCCAGCCCGCGCGGACAGGGGGAAAAAAAGCGGTGGATCGTGGCGTCCATCCCGTTGCCTATAGCCAATTGATCGAATGACCCGAATGGTACACCAATCGGCGCCAAATGAACTCCCGGGAGGGACGGCGGAAAGATGAACCTGGCGTCCCTGCTGCAGCGGCACTTGGCCTCGGCGCAAAAAATTCTCTATTGCGAATACCAGGAAGACCGGTGGCGCGACTTCTCGGCACGGGAAGTGGCGGACTTGGCCGCGCGCTGGCAGCAGGCCTTCCGCGACCACGGTTTCGAGCGGGGCGACCGGGTCGCGCTGTGCCTGAAAAACAGCGTGCACTGGGCGGCCATCGACCAGGCCGCCTTGGGCCTGGGCCTCGTGGTGGTGCCCCTGTACGTGAACGACAACCCGGAAAACGTCGCCTGGTGCGTCGCCAATGCCGATGCACGCCTGTTGGTGCTGGAGAACCCGCGCATGCTGGAAGCGCCGCGCCTGGCCGGCCTGCCGCACATCGTCTGCCTGCAGGGGGAACCGGCGGCCCCGGCCGCAAGCGCAGACGCCTGGCTGCCGGAAAGGGCGGACGAGTTTACCGTGGCGGATCTGGAACCGGACGCCCTGGCCACCATCGTGTATACCTCCGGTACCGCCGGCCGGCCCAAAGGGGTGAAATTGTCCCACCGGAACATCCTGAGCAATGTGGAGGGGGTGCTGCAAGTGGTGGGGGTGAGCGACCGGGACGTGTTGATCTCGGTGTTGCCCCTGTCCCACATGTTCGAGCGTACCTGCGGCTACTATACGCCGCTCAGTATCGGCGCCAAGGTGGTCTTTTCCCGCGGCGTCAACCAATTGGCGGAGGATCTCAGGATCCATCGGCCGACCATTCTGATCGCGGTGCCGCGGGTATTCGAGCGTTTTCTCGCAAGAATCGAGCAGACTCTGACCGCTTCCTACCTCAAGCGGCAGCTGTTCCACCTCACCGTCGAGCAGGGTTGGCATTGCTTCCAGCGGCGCGCCGGGGTGGCGCACCGGGCCCTGCGCAGGGTACTGCGCCATTTGGTGGCCAGGCCGGTGCTGGAAAAACTGGGCGGCCGACTGCGCCTGACCGTGGTCGGGGGGGCGGCGGTGGAGGCGCGGATTGTCAAGACCTTCATCGCCCTCGGCCTGAACATGATCCAGGGCTATGGGCTCACCGAGGCCTCGCCGGTGGTCGCCGCCAACCGCGAGGACGACAATGATCCCGTTGCGGTGGGCAAGCCCCTGGCCGGGGTCGAGGTGCGCCTGAACGAGGCCCATGAGCTGCTGGTGCGCGGGCCCTCGGTGATGCGGGGGTACTGGCGCGATCCCGAGGCCACCGCCCGGGTGCTGGCCCCGGACGGCTGGCTCAATACGGGGGACCTGGCGGACATCCGTTACGGCAGGATCTACATCAAGGGCAGAAGCAAGGACATCATGGTGTTGTCCAACGGCGAGAAATTTCCGCCGGAGGAGGTGGAGACCGCCATCCTCAACGACGAACTGTTCGACCAGGTGATGCTGGTGGGAGAGGGCCGCCCCTACCTGTCGCTGCTCGCGGTTACCGGGGAAGGCGACGAAAAGAAGCTGGTAAGACACGCCAACGCCCGCCTGAAGGGGTTTCCGCGCTACGTCAGGGTGCGCCGGGTGATCGTCTGCAAGGAGCCGTGGACGGTGGACAACGGATTGCTCACCCCGACCCTGAAGGTCAAGCGCCAAGCGGTCTACCAGCGTTTCCTGGAGAGGATCGACAAGCTGTACGGGGTGTCTGGCGATCCGTCGCTATAGAAGCCGCCCCGGAACATGGGAATGCCTTACGCGGCCATGAATCCCCCTCTCTCCTAGCTCTTCCCCCGGGGGGAGAGGGACGATGGCGCTGCGCGTTTCTATTAAAACGGCTTGACCACCACCAGGATCACGTCGGCGATCAGGATCAGCCCGGGGAACTCGTTGTACCAGCGGTAGAACACATGGCCATGGCGGTTGCGGTCGTGCTTGAAGTCCTGCACCAGCTTGGCGCAGTGCGCGTGGTAGACCACCAGGAGGGAGGTCAGGGCGACCTTGAGGTGCAGCCAGCCGCCGTGGAAGCCGTAGCCCAGCCATAGCCAAAGCCCCAGCGCCAGGGCGGCCACGCCCCCCAACGTCATGATGTAGAGCAGTTTCTTCTCCATGACCTTGAACCGCTCGTTGGTGTTGGCGTCGTCACTCATGGCATGGTAGACGAACAGGCGCGGCAGATAGAACAGTCCGGCGAACCAGGTCACCATGAAGATGATGTGAAACGATTTCACCCAAAGCATGTCTGTGTCCTTGGTTGGAGAACGCGGGAAGCGCCCCCGGTGTCTTCAGAAACCGGGCACACTATACCCCATCCACGCCGATTGCGGAAGCACAAGGAACCGATGCCGAACCTGCCCGAACGCTTGAAAAGGCTGCGCCCCAGCCCCCTCACCCTGATCCTGATCGCCCTGATCGCCTATTTCTGGTTCCGCCCCCCGGCGCGGATCAGCGACCAGGACAGGCCTGTACCCAACGTACAGGCCGTCTCCCTTGCGGGCAAGCCGCTCGACCTGGCCGACTGGCGCGGCAAGGTGGTGCTGGTCAACTTCTGGGCCACGTGGTGTCCCTATTGCCGGCACGAAATGCCCGCCATGGAGAAGTTCTACCGGGACTATCGCGGCAAAGGGTTCGAAATGGTGGCCTTCAGCATCGACGACGACCCGGCCAAGGTCAGGCAGTTCATGACCGCCGAGGGCTACCGTTTCCCGGTGGCCATGAGTTCTCCTCAGATCAGCGCGGCGTTCGGCGGTGTCAGCCTGGTGCCCGCCTCGTTCGTGATCGACAAGCAGGGAAGGATACGCAAGAAGGTCAGCGGGCAGGTCTACTACGGCAGGCTGGAGGACCTGGTGGCACCGCTGCTGAAGGAATAAGGCGCCGCTACTGCTGCTGCCTGATGTGTTCCAGGTGCTCTCCCATCTCCCGCCGGTAGGTGATGAAGTCCATCTCCGGCATCGGCGCCCCCAGCCGGGTGGCGACCGCGGACAATTGGCCGCGATGGTGGGCCATGTGGGTCATGATGTGGGTCAGGATGTCGCGCACCCAGGCGCTGTGGGACTGGTTGTTGGTGGCCAGGTACGACAGCCGCTGGTCGAAGAAGCTGTCCGGTTGCGCGTCCAGCCACCGCTGCATGTCGCGCATGTCGAGACGCAGGGCATTCTTCAGGTCCTTCCATTCCCCGTCCCGCGCCCTGTCCTGTGCCGGCGGCGGCTCCTGCCTGAGGCGGGCCATCCAGTTGCGGTTCGCCAGCAGCAGGTGCTCCACCGTCTTGTGGACATTCTCGAAAAACAGCCCCTGCGGGCTTCTGCGCGCGGCGTCGTCCAGGTGATCGAGGGAGGCGAACAGGATGTCGTTGGCCCAGTGCTGGTAATCCACCTGGTACAGGAAGTGCTTTTTCCACGTGATCATGTATCCTCCCTCAGTTCTCGTTCGATCAGCGCCTGAAGCTTGCCGAAATCCATGTTGCCGACGGTGCGCTGAACCACATGGCCGCTCTTGTCGATGACGAACGTGGTCGGGGTCAGTTGGATGTCCCCGAAGGCCTTGGCGACGCTGCCGTTCGCGTCGATGGCGACGACGAAAGGCAAGCCGCTCTTGTGAGTATAGTTCAGCACGTACTGGGGGGTGTCGTAACTCATCGCCACCGCCACCGTTTCCAGTCCGCGCCCGTGGAATTTGCGGTACACCCGGGCCAGTTCTGGCATCTCCTCAACGCAGCCGGGGCAACTGGTGGCCCAGAAGTTGACCAGCACCACCTTGCCGCGCAGGGCGGTCAACGGGATCTTTTCTCCGCTCAGGGACGTGAAGGTCACGGCCGGCGCGGCGGGTTTTTCCATCAATACGGCGGCCAGCCCGCCCACCAGGGCGAGGGCGAGCGCCGCAACGGCGATGCGTTTTCCAAGGGGGGAGAGGTTCACGTTGGACTTCCAGGATAAGGTTGTGGCCAATGGTGGCTAGGAGCCTGTCGGACTTGAAGAATCGAAGCGAAAATTCGGCTGGTCGAGGACAGATTTTGTCGATTTTGCAGGTCAATAGTCGTTCTATTGACCAAAAAAGCGGCGAAATATGGACCGGTCAGGCGGATTTGCAGCCGATTTCCTTTAAGTCCGACAGGCTCCTAGTATTGTGGGTTTTTTTCGCCCGCTTGTCATCCGCTTCGCCCCTCGGGCTACGGGGCACGTCCGGTTTGAGGCGGGCTTCAGGGCAAAGTTCCGCGCCCCCGGGGCCCGGCCTGCCGGATCCGGGATGATGGAAAACGCGGGTCTCGCCGCCCTGTTCCTCAGCAGCTTCCTGTCCGCCACACTGCTGCCGGACAGGCTATCGCCTCGCGGATTGCGCTGGGCGAGCCGCTATGGCCCCCCTGCCCTGCTGTTCGCCTGGGCGCCGATCATCGGGGATGCCTTATGCGCGGCGGCCGGCAAGTTCCTCCGGTACTGGGCGGTGGCGCACTTTTCCGTTTAGCGCGTTGCCTCGAACGAAGACCATGCGTCGAACTAAGGACCTGTTAAGCCTTAAGTATTACACTTAATGCTTAACAGGTCCTAAGCTATTATTTTACATACATATTGTGTGTTGGGCGAGGTCGCCTGTGCTATCATTTGGCTTTGCCCTACGCCATCGAGCCCTATGACCGCGCGCCTGAGGGAGATTCCCTACAATTACACCTCTTTTTCCGACCGGGAGATCATTATCCGGCTGCTGGGCGCGGAGGCCTGGAGCGTCCTCAACGAATTGCGGGCGGAGCGCAGGACCGGACGTTCGGCACGCATGCTGTTCGAGGTGCTGGGCGACATCTGGGTAGTGTCGCGCAACCCCTACCTGCAGGACGACCTGCTGGCCAACAGCAAGCGTCGTGCGGCGCTGGTGGGGGCGCTGCGCCACCGGCTGGGGGCCATCGAGGAGCGGCGCCAGGACAACCGGAAGGTGGCCGTGCTCCTGGCCGCCGCCCACAAGGCGGTGGATGGGTTCGAGGCGGATTTCGCCCATACCGCCCGGCTGCGCCGGCAAGTGCTGCGAAAGCTGGCGCCCATTACCCGCCGCGACAACATCCAGTTCGATGGCCTGAGCCGGGTTTCCCACGTGACGGACGCTACCGACTGGCGGGTGGAATACCCGTTCGTGGTGCTGAACCCCGACACCGAGGCGGAGATAGCCCGCCTGGTGAAGGCCTGCATCGACCTGGGGCTGACCATCATCCCCCGCGGCGGGGGCACCGGATACACCGGAGGCGCGATTCCCCTGGACCGCTTCGCCGCCGTGATCAACACCGAAAAGCTGGACGCCCTGGACCCGGTGGAAGCCCTTGTCCTGCCGGGCCTGAGCGAAGCGGTGGCGACCATCCGCTGCGGCGCCGGGGTGGTCACCCGGCGGGTGATGGAAGCGGCGGAGGCGGGAGGCTACGTGTTCGCGGTCGACCCCACCTCCGCCGACGCCTCCTGCATCGGCGGCAACGTGGCCATGAACGCAGGCGGCAAGAAGGCGGTGCTGTGGGGCACCGCCCTGGACAACCTGGCTTCGTGGCGCATGGTCACCCCGGATGCCCAGTGGCTCACCGTGGAACGGCTGGATCACAGCCGGGGCAAGATCCACGAGGTCGGGCTGGCGCGCTTTCGCATCACCCGCTACGGTCTCGACGGCAAGACCCCGGCGGGCGCGCCGGAGATCCTGGAGATTCCCGGCGCAAGCTTCCGCAAGACCGGGCTGGGCAAGGACGTCACCGACAAGTTCCTGAGCGGGCTGCCGGGCATCCAGAAGGAAGGCTGCGACGGGATCATCACCTCCGCCCGCTTCATTCTGCACCGGATGCCCCGGCACACCCGCACCGTGTGCCTGGAGTTCTTCAGCCAAGTGCGCGACGCGGTGCCCGCCATCGTGGAGATCAAGTCCTTTCTCGATGCGCATCCCCTGGCGCAGTTGGCCGGGCTGGAACACCTGGACGCCCGCTACGTGAAGGCGGTGGGTTATGCCACCAAGGCCGACCGGCCGGACCTCCCCAACATGCTGCTCCTGGCCGACATCGTGAGCGACGACGAGGACGCCGCGGCGCAGGCCGCATCCCACGTGGTCCGGCTGGCCAATGCCCGGGGCGGCGAGGGATTTATCGCCGTGAGCCCGGAGGCGCGCAAGAAGTTCTGGCTGGACCGGGCGCGCACCGCCGCCATCGCGGCCCATACCAACGCCTTCAAGATCAACGAGGACGTGGTGATCCCCCTGGATCGCCTGGGAGATTACTCGGACGGGGTGGAACGCATCAACATCGAACTGTCCATCCGCAACAAGCTCAAGCTGCTGGGGGCGTTGGAGGCCTTTTTCCGCGGGGAGCTGCCGTTGCAGCGCGATGTGGAGGCGGCGCCCGACCCGGAGCTGCTGGGCAACCGGCGGGAGCGGGCGCTCGCCCTGATCGCCGCGGCGCGGCAGCGCTGGCACTGGCTGCTGGACAACCTGGATTCTCCGCTGGCCGAATTTGCCCGCGGCTTCGCCGCCGAGGAAATGGAAGACGAGGCCGGCGAACCGGCTCATACCGTATTCCACGGGCTGCAGGAGCATGGGGTCAGGGTGTCGTGGAAACGGGAGGTCCGCAGGGAACTGCACCAGTTGTTCACCGGCCGGGCGTTCCAGCCGATCCTGGAGCGCTGCGACGAGATCCACCGCAACGTGCTGAAGAGTCGCGTGTTCGTGGCCCTGCACATGCACGCCGGGGACGGCAATGTGCATACCAACATTCCCGTCAATTCGGACGACTACACCATGCTGCAGGAGGCCAACCAGGCGGTGGCCCGCATCATGGACCTGGCGCGGAAACTGGGGGGCGTGATCTCGGGGGAGCACGGCATCGGCATCACCAAGCTCGAATTCCTCGAGCCCCAGGCCGTCGCCGTCTTCGCTGCCTACAAGGAGAAGGCCGATCCCCGAGGCCATTTCAACCGGGGCAAGCTGTTGGCGGGCGGTGATCTGCGCAATGCCTACACCCCCAGCTTCGGCCTGCTGGGAACCGAGAGCCTGATCATGGAGCAGAGCGAGATCGGGCGGATCTCCGCTTCCATCAAGGACTGCCTGCGCTGCGGCAAGTGCAAGCCGGTGTGCAGCACCCACGTGCCCCGGGCCAATCTGCTCTACAGCCCGCGCAACAAGATCCTGGGCACTAGCCTGCTGATCGAGGCCTTTCTGTACGAGGAGCAGACCCGGCGCGGGGTCTCGTTGCGGCATTTCGACGAGTTCGGCGACGTGGCGGCCCATTGTACGGTCTGCCACAAGTGCCTCAACCCGTGCCCGGTGAACATCGACTTCGGCGACGTGTCGGTGGCCATGCGCAATTTCCTGCGCCAGCGCGGCAAGGCCAAGTTCAATCCCGGCAGCTTCGCCTCCATGCTGTTCCTGAACGCCACCGACCCGTCCTGGGTCAAGCTGACGCGCAAGCTGATGATCGAGTGGGGCTACCGGTTGCAGCGCGGGGCCCATCGGGCCGCCCGCAACCTGGGCCTGCTCAAGCCCCAGCAACAGCACCCGCCGGCCACCGTGGGCAAGGCGCCGCTCTCCGCCCAGGTGATCCATTTCATCAACAAGCCGATGCCGGCGGGTCTGCCCAAGAAGACCTCGCGGGCGCTGCTGGGGCTTGAGGACCATACCATCGTCCCGGTCATCCGCGACCCCCGCAAGGTCACCGAGGAGTCCGACGCGGTGTTCTATTTCCCGGGCTGCGGGTCGGAGCGCCTGTTCAGCCAGGTGGCGCTCGCCACCCAGGCCATGCTGTACGAACTGGGCGCGCAGACCGTCCTGCCGCCGGGTTACCTCTGCTGCGGTTACCCGCAGACCGCTTCCGGCAACCGGGACCGGGGGGAGGAGATCATCACCGCCAACCGGGTACTGTTCCATCGGGTGGCCAATACCCTCAACTACCTCGACATCAAGACAGTGATCGTCTCCTGCGGGACCTGCATGGACCAGTTGCTGCAGTATCAATTCGACAAGATATTCCCCGGCTGCCGCCTGCTGGACATCCACGAATACCTGCTGGAAAAGGGGGTGACCCTGAACGGGGCGGACGGGATGCGTTACCTGTACCACGACCCGTGCCACACCCCGATGAAGACCCACGACCCGCTGCGGACGGTGAACCGGCTGATGGGGACGGAGGTCGCGCTGTCCGACCGCTGTTGCGGCGAGTCCGGCACCTTCGCGGTGGTGCGTCCGGACATCGCCACCCAGGTGCGTTTCCGCAAGCTGGAAGAGATCCGGAAGGGGACGCAGGAGATTCGGCAGGCACAGCCGGGGGCGCCGCTCAGGATTCTGTCGTCCTGCCCCTCTTGCCTGCAAGGGTTGTCGCGCTATAACGATGATGCGGGCATCACGGCGGATTATGTGGTGGTGGAAATGGCGCGCCGCCTGCTGGGCGAGAACTGGCAGGCGGAGCACCTGGAGAAGGTGGCCCAGGGAGGGATCGAGCGGGTCCTGCTGTAACATAAGGAAACATAGATGCCTTGCGAACTGTGCGTCCAGAGCGGAGACGAGGTGCTGTGGCAGGATGAGCGGTGCCGCGTGGTGCTGGTGGACGACGCGGACTATCCCGGGTTCTGCCGGGTGATCTGGGCCGCCCATGTGGCGGAGATGACGGACCTCGCGCCGAACGAGCGCAATCGTCTGATGGAAGTGGTGTTCGCGGTGGAGGAGGCGCTGCGGCAGGTGTTGTCGCCCCACAAGATCAACCTGGCGAGCCTGGGCAACCTCACTCCCCACCTCCATTGGCACGTCATCCCCCGCTACCCCCACGACCGCCATTTCCCCAACCCGATCTGGGGCGCGCCGCTGCGCGTCTCCCGGACGATCTTGCCGCCGGAACTGGGCCGGCGCCTGCAACGGGCATTGGACTCCCTGTTGGCGCGCCCATGAGCGAAAGGCCTGCCGCAGCGAGGACCCGACTTCGATCAGGCCACTTTATAGCGACGGATGATCTCGCTCAGGGACGCCGCCCGCCCGATCAGGTAGCCCTGGGCATAGCGGATGCCGATGCGCCTGATGACCTCCAGTTTTTCCTCGCTGTCGACGTGCTCGGCCACGGTAGGGATGTTCAAGGCGTCGGCCAGGCCTTGCACCGCCATCAGCAATGCGGTGTTTTCGCTATGCAGGGTCTTCAGCAGGCTGCCGTCGATCTTGAGATAATCCACATCCAGTTGCGACAGACTCTGCAGGGAGCCGTATCCCACCCCGAAATCGTCGATGGCGAAGCGGCAGCCGTTTTCCTTGGCGCGGTGGATGAACGACTTGGCGTCGTCGATCTCCCCGATGGCGGTCGATTCGGTGATCTCCAGGATCAGCCGGGGAGCGGCATCCCGGTGCTGCTCCAGGATTTCGAACAGGCGTTTTTGCAGGTGCCGGTTGTTCAGGCTGTAGCCCGAGAGGTTGGAGGCGATCACCAGTTCGGGATGGACGGAAAGGGTGCGCATCACCTCCCGCAGCATCAGCACATCGATTTCCCCCACCAGGCCGAGCCGCTCGGCGTGGCTGATGAAGTGGGCGGCGTCCAGGCAGCCCCCGTCCGACTGCATCCTTGCCAGCGCCTCGTAATGGCTGACGGTGTCATCGGCCAGATGCAGGATGGGCTGGAACATGGGCACGATGCTGTGGTCTTCCAGCGCGCTGGTAAGGCGGCTCATCCACTCCTGATCCACCCTTATGCGGGCCATGCCGGGCATGGCGTGCTCGAAGATCGCCAGGCGGTTGCGCCCGCCCTGCTTGGCCTCGAACAGGGTGGCGTCGGTATGGCTGATCAGCATCTCGGCCGACAGTTGGGTGTGGCCGTCGAAATAGATGCCGCCTATGCTGCAGGTGACGTGCAGCAACTGGCCCTGATGCAGCAGTTTCATATTCGGGACCCGGTGCAGCAGTCGCTCGGCAAAGCGGGTGCCGGATTCAAGACTGTGGTTTTTCAGCAGCACCAGGAACTCGTCGCCGCCTGGATGCGCCAGCAGATCGCCCTCGTCGATTTCGGCGCGCAGCAGACCGGCCAGATGCGCGAGGAACTGGTCCCCCGCCGAGTGGCCGTATCCCTCGTTGATGCGCTTGAAGTGATCCAGGTCGACAAACAGCAGCATCCCGGGCTGCCCTGCGGCGATATGCTCGTTGAGACGGCGCGTGAACTCCAGGCGGTTCAGGGTGCCGGTGAGGATATCGTGGGTGGCCTCCCAGGCGAGCTGCGCTTTCTGCTTGCGCTCCTCCGTGATGTCGCGCACCACGATCACGTAGTATGAGGCCTCGCTGTCCGGAAGCCGCACGCCGCTGATCAGGATGTCCAGGGTGCGTTTCTGGTCTCCGCCCACGGCAGGAAGATCGGTCACCAGGTGCAGGCTGGCGTCGGCACTGTGGCTGAGATGCCTGTCCAGGATGTCCCCGAGCGATTCGGTCAGGCCCGGCGTGCCCTGCCGCAGCCGTTCGGCGAAAGGGTTGTAGTATTTGACGCTGAGGTCCTGGTTCAGGATCACCACGCCCTCGCTCAGGGACTCTATGGCCTGGGCGGATATCCGCAGGTCGGTGTGTTTTTCCGTAAGCTCGGCGATCAGCCGCGTAATCTCCCCCGACATCTGATTGAAGGCCTGGATGGGCAGCCTGAGTTCCGGCATCACATGCTCGTCGATCGGCTCCCGTATCCCCCTGGCCAGCTTTTCCGCCGCCTGCTGCAGCAACTCCAGGGGGCGAAAGCCGTGGCGCAGGATCCACCACACGCTGACGTTCAGGGTGGCGTAGGCCAACAGCGCCAGCAGGCTCATTTGGCCGGCCACGTGCCATAGGGAGAGATAGAGGTTTTCGGTGCTGCCGGACAGGGCGAGCTCGCCGTATTTCACCCCTCCCACCGAGATCGTCGCGTGGCTGCGGGGCATCGAAATGCCGAACCAGCGCGTGAACCAGTCCGGCACCCCCGTGCTGTGCTCGGACTCCCTCAGGCGGGTAATGGGGTGATTGTCGCCGTCGCTGAGATCGAGGCCGGTAAGATTGGAACCGGCGAACACGGCGCGGCAGATGGTGTCGATGGTGGCGTAGTCCCGGGTAATGAGGGACGTCTTCAATGCCTGGTCGAGCGCCGTAGCGGTGGCGTTCAGGTAGATTTGCTGTTCCTGCAGCGATTGCTGGCTCTGGCGCCAGGTGGACAGATACAGCATGGAAAGCAGCATCAGGAGCAGGATGCCGGATACCAACAGGTCAAGGCGGGTGCGCAGGCTCATCGGGATTCCGCGGCCGCTGCTCGGTGCCGCCACCGGGAGTAGACTTCCCGGGTGCCTGCATAGAGCGCATCGTCAGCGGGCTCGAAGGGGGGCATGTCTAAGTTCGCCAAGAGCTCCTTACCTTCCTCGTCTTGCGGCATATTCAGCAGCACGGCCCTGATACGCTCGGCCAGCCCGTCCGGGACCCGTGTCGTGTGGATCAGCAGGGGAATCTGCGGAAAGGGCGCGGACCGGTAGATGACGTGAATGTCGAGACCGTGCCTCCTGGCATAGGGCGTTGCGAAGCGGGTTGTGACGCCGGCGGCGTCGACCAGTCTCTTGGCCAGCGCCGCCATGCATGCCTGCTGGCTCCCGGTAAAGAGCGGCCGGAAGCGGATTTGTTCCCGCTCGAGCTGGGTCCAGGTCAGAACCGTGGCGGCGAACGCCTGTGGGGAGGGAAAGGCGATGGTCTTGCCTGCCAGGTCTTCGAGACGCCAGGGTTTCAGGCTGACCAGCAGCCCCCTCAGGGAACCACGGCCCCAGCGCACAATGGGGCGGTATTCGCGCTGAATGGGCATGTAGAAGATGTGATTGGTGTACGCCAAATCGAACTCTCCCTTGGCCGTGCGGGCATCGGTTTCCTGCACCGTGCCGCCAATGGCGAGTGTGAAGCGCGCTCCGGTCTTCCTGCCCAGGTACAGCAACAGCGGATTCCACAGTCTGGCGGTGGCCACGACCGACTGCTGGTTCAGCACGCCGACGGTATAGACTTTCTCATCGGCGCAGGCCTTGTTGTTGAAAAGCGTGCCGGAAAAAAGCAAAAAGAAGAGGACGAGTTTCCCGTAAAGGGAGGGGATGGGCATCATTTCAGGGCGGTTTTGTCCCGAATTTCCTGTTATTTTTAAATAAATTTCATTAAATACAATGCGCTAGAATGAACTCCTGAGCCAATATCTTTTGGATGATAGCCAACAACCACCGGATTTGCAATGGCTGCGGGGCGCGGCGGGGCCGAGGCAACAGCGGTTCAGGCGCCCTGTTCCAGTAGCCGGCGGGCGGGGAAGCACACGCTGAAGGTGCTGCCTTCGCCGGGTTTGCTCGAAATCTCCAGCCGCGCCTGGTGGCGGGAAAGGACGTGTTTGACGATGGCCAGGCCCAGGCCGGTCCCGCCGGTTTCCCGCGAGCGGCTGCGGTCGACCCGGTAGAAGCGCTCCGTGAGGCGAGGGATATGGTGCGGTTCGATCCCTTCCCCGGTGTCCTGGACGCTGAATACGCCCTCTCCCCCCTTTTTCTCCCAGCGCAGGGTGATTTCGCCCCCTTCCGGGGTATAGCGCACGGCGTTGCTGAGCAGATTGCCGAATGCGCTGCGTAGTTCGTGCTCGCTGCCCAGCACCCCCGACGCGGAAGTCAGCATGAGCCGAATTTCGTGTCTGCCGGCGCTCAGCGTTTGCGCCTCGTTGGCCAGGGTGCTTACCAGCTGGGGCACGTTGACCCGCTCATCCTTCAGGGCGTCCTGGGCGCTTTCCAGTTTCGACAGGGTGAGCAGATCTTCCACCAGACGCTGCATGCGGTGGGTCTGGTCCAGCATCAACTGCAAATGTTTGCGCGTCTGCTGGACCTCCCAGCGGTCCATGTGCAGCAGCGTCTCCAGGAACCCCCCCACCACGGTGAGGGGGGTGCGCATCTCGTGGGAGACATTGGCCACGAAATCCCTGCGCACGGCCTCCACTCGTTCCAGTTGGGTGATGTCCCGGCTGATCAGCAGTTTTTGCTTATCGCCGTAGGGAACCATCTGAATGGAGAGGGTGGTGTCGCGGTTGCGCGCCGACTTCAGCAACAAAGGTTCGCTGTAGTTGCGGGCGTTCAGGTAATCGGCGAACTGGGGTTGGCGCAGCAGATAGGAAATGTGCTGCCCGCGGTCGCGTTCGTTGTCGAGACCGAAATGGACCTCGGCCATGGAGTTGCACCATTCGATCCGGTCCACCTCATCCAGCACGACAATGCCGTCCGGCATGGCCTTGGCGGCGTCCTGGAAGCGTTCCAAGGTAACGCTCAACCGGCGCTGGCTGCGGCTTTGCAGACGCATCAAGTGGTACAGGGAAGAGAAGGTCTGCTCCCATAGCCCGGAGCCGTGGGGAACGGCGCTCGGCTCGGGCTGCTGAAGCCAGATGTCAAGCTCCCGCAACTGCCGCAGATGAAAAAACAGAAGCAGCAGCAAGGAGCCGCACAACACGGCCAGCGCCGTTGCCAGGCCGAAGATCCCCCACAGAGGCAACGCGAGAAGGAGCAGCAGAGCGAGCGTGGTGAGCGGGCGCCACCAGAAATCAGACACGCGGAAATTTCCCGATCATCGAGCCCAACTAGGCGAAGCCCCCATTATCGCATAACCCCAAATCCGGCAGCGCGCTAACCGCACAGGCGCCGGGATAACGTAAACAGTCAGCGCTTCGTGGAGAACCTGTATCCGGCCCCGCGCACGGTCTGAATCAGGTAATCGTGCCTGGTGGGCTCCAGCGCCCGCCGCAGCCGGCGGATGTGCACGTCCACGGTGCGTTCTTCCACGAACACATGGTCGCCCCATACCTGGTCCAGCAGTTGTGCGCGGGAGTAGACCCGTTCCGGATGGGTCATCAGATAATGCAGCAGGCGGAACTCGGTGGGACCCAACTGGAGCGGCTGATCGTTGCCGGTGACCCGGTGACTCACCGGGTCCAGCCGCAATCCGCCGGTCTCCACCGCGTCTTCGGTCATTTGCGGCGCCCGGCGGCGCAGCAGCGCCTTGATGCGGGCGATCAGCTCCCGCGGCGAAAACGGCTTGGTGACGTAGTCGTCGGCGCCGGTGTCCAGGCCGGCGATCTTGTCCTGTTCCTCCCCGCGTGCCGTCAGCATAATGATGGGAACCGACGACGTGCGGCTGTCGGCGCGGATGCGTTTGGCCAGTTCGATGCCGCTCATCCCCGGCAGCATCCAGTCCAGCAGGATGAGGTCGGGCAGCGTTTCCCGGATGGTGGACAAGGCCTGCTCGGCGTTAAGTGCGCCGATCACCGCGTGCCCCGCCTGTTGCAGGTTGAACTTGACCAGTTCCTGGATCCCGGGCTCGTCCTCTACCAAGAGAATCGTTGCAGACATTCTGACCTCGCTAGAAAAACTAGGGTAGTAGCCATAATATGTCACAAATATTGCAGTTGGGTTACATCCGCGACCCGGCCCGGCGCGCGCCCTGCCCGAAGATGGCCGGACAGCCCGCAAAAAGGGCGCTCCCCGCCCCTACGGGCAGCGCGGTTTATGTTTTGCCGCAACTCGGTTATGATTCCAGCTTTCCGGTCTCGGCGCCGTCGGCGCGGCCGGGATGTGTCGCAGAATACGAGCAAGGATGTCAATATGGCTGGTTTGGACAAGAACGCTCCCCATCCGACGGAGATCAAGCTGCACCAGAAATCCCGGCAGTTGGAGATTTCGTTCAGCGACGGCAGCAACTTCAGGCTTCCGGGCGAGCTCCTGCGCGTGTATTCGCCTTCCGCCGAGGTGCGCGGCCACGGACCGGGGCAGGAGGTGCTGCAGGTGGGCAAGCAGGACGTGGAAATCACCCACATCGAGCCAGTGGGCAGCTACGCCGTCCAACTCGTTTTTTCCGACGGGCACGATACAGGTATCTACTCCTGGGATTATCTGTACGATCTGGGGGCCAATCAAGAGGCCCTATGGCAGCGTTACCTGCAGCGCATGGACGAGGCCGGCGCAAGCCGGGAGCCGGTCCCGGGCGCGTTCGAGGCGCGTCCCAAGTCCAAGTGAGGTTTGCCCGTAGCGGGGCCTTTCCCCCCGCCGGCGGCGGCGGGGTGCCAGGCGCGAACGACGGGACATATCAAACGCATAGGCGAGGGGTGAGCGAGTGAGCAACGAATCAATGCGGTCGCGCGCCAGGTTCATTTACGATCACTGAGCGCACCATGGACAAAACCACCCATTTCGGTTTCGAGACCGTAGAGGAGTCGCAGAAGGCGCAAAAGGTCGCGGAGGTTTTTCACTCCGTGGCGCAACGCTACGACTTGATGAACGACCTGATGTCCGCCGGCCTGCATCGGCTGTGGAAGGCGTTCACCATTGCCCAAAGCGGGGTGAAGACCGGCTCGCGAGTGCTCGACGTGGCCGGCGGCACCGCCGATCTGACTTTGCAGTTCGCCAGACGGGTGGGTGCGACCGGCCAGGTGGTGTTGTCGGACATCAACAGTTCCATGCTGACGGTGGGGCGCGACCGGCTCATGGACGAGGGGTTCGTGGTGCCCGCGGTGCAGTGCGACGCGGAAAGGATCCCGTTTCCCGCGAATTACTTCGATTGCGTAACCGTGGCCTTCGGCCTGCGCAACATGACCCACAAGGAGGGCGCCCTGGGCGAGATGTTCCGCGTCCTGCGGCCCGGAGGCAGGCTCCTGGTGCTGGAGTTCTCCAAGGTGTGGAAGCCCCTGCAGCCGCTGTACGACGCCTATTCCTTCAAGGTATTGCCGCTGATGGGCAAGCTGGTGACGGACGACCCCGACAGCTACCGCTACCTGGCCGAATCCATACGCATGCACCCCTCCCAGGAGGAGCTGAAGCGGATGATGGAACAGGCCGGGTTCGAGCGCGTGGACTACTACAATCTCGCCGCAGGGGTGGTGGCGCTGCACAAGGGGTTCAAGTTCTAGAACCCCCTTCGGCCCCGCGGCTGCGACCCGGGCGACCGGGCTGGACTGGGCATGTGGAACGAGAAACCTTACGATGCGGGTGCTTTGGCGCAACTTCCGGCGCTCGCCTTCGCCAACCACCTGCTGCGCGCCCAGCCCTGGGCGCGCACGCGGCTCGGGCCTTTTTCCGGCAAGACCGTCCTGTTGCATGCGCTCCCTTTCGCCGTCGCCGCCACCATCCAGGATGACGGCACCCTGACGGCGGCCGCCCGCCAGGTCCCGCCCGATGCCACCCTGTCAGCGGCCCCCGGGGTGCTGTTGCGCATCCTGGCGTCCGACCCCTCGGCCCAGGCGGAGGTGGCGGCGACGGGGGAGACCGCGCTGGCCAGCGAGCTCGCCTATGTGGCCCGGAACCTGCGCTGGGACCTGGAGGAAGACCTGAGCCGCTGGCTGGGAGACATCCCGGCGCACCGCCTGGCGCGGGCCGCGCAACAGGCGCTGGCGTGGCCCGGGGGCTCCCTTTCCGGGCTGGCCCGGACCTGGCTGGAATACTGGACGGAAGAACAGCCGGTGCTGGCGAAGGCGACGCAGGTAAGGGGCTTCGTGCGGGAAGTGGACGACCTGCGCGACCGGACGGAACGGCTGGAAAAGCGGCTGGAACGGCTGGCTTCCAAGTAACCTCCCGCGGGACCGCGAGAAGAGCGGGCGCTTACTCCAAGGTCTTTTCCAAGGCGAATAGCTGTTCCACCTGTTCCCGTTCGCGGATCAGGTGCACCCGGTCCCCGTCCACCATCACTTCCGCTGCCCGGGGGCGGCAGTTGTAGTTGGAGCTCATGCTCATGCCGTAGGCGCCGGCGGACATGACCGCCAGCAGGTCGCCCTCGGCGAGGCCGAGCAGCCGGTCGTGACCAAGGAAATCCCCGCTCTCGCACACCGGTCCCACGATCTCGTAGTCTTTCGGGGTGCGCTCGGAGGCGCGCACCGGCACGATTTCGTGGTAGGCGTCGTACAGGGCGGGGCGCATCAGGTCGTTCATGGCGGCATCGACGATGGCGAAGTCCTTGTGGGGGCCGTGTTTCAGGTACTCGACCCGGGTCAGCAGCACGCCGGCATTCCCCACCAGGGCGCGCCCGGGCTCGAGGAGGATTTTTTGGCTGCGGCCCTTTAATCCGGCCAGCAGGGTGTCGGCGTAGGCAGCGATGTCGGGCGGCGTCTCGTCCCGGTAACGGATGCCGATGCCGCCCCCCAGGTCCAGGTGGGATATCTCGATCCCCTCTTCCTCCAGTTGCGCAAGCAGCAGCAGGACCCGGTCCAGGGCGTCCGCGAAGGGGGCGAGCTCGGTCAGCTGCGAGCCGATATGGCAATCGATGCCGCGGATGCGCAGGTTGGGCAGCGCCCTGGCGTTGCGATAGAGCGCCAGGGCATCCCCGTAGGCCACGCCGAACTTGTTTTCCTTGAGTCCGGTGGCGATGTAGGGGTGGGTCCTGGCGTCCACGTCCGGGTTGACGCGCAGGGAAATGGGCGCGACCTTCCCCGCCTCGGCGGCGATCCTGTTCAGGCGGGCGAGCTCGCTCTCCGACTCCACGTTGAAGCACATGATCCCGCACGCCAGGGCGAAGCGGATCTCCTGTTCGCTCTTGCCCACCCCGGAAAAGACCACCTTCCCGGCGTCCCCGCCGGCCGCCAGCACCCGCTTGAGCTCTCCCCCGGACACGATATCGAAGCCGCTGCCCATGCGGGCGAACAGATTCAGGATGGCCAGGTTGCCGTTGGCCTTCACCGCATAGCACAACAAATGGTCATGGGCGGCGAATGCCTGTTCGAACGCCTGATAGGCGGCGGTCAGCGCCGCCCGGGAGTAGACGTAGCACGGGGTGCCGAACTGGGCGGCGATGCCGGACAGGGGCACGGACTCGGCATGGAGTTCCGCCCCCTTGGCGGCGAATGCGTTCACTTGTGGTCCTGTTGCGTCGCGGCGGGTTTTTCGGGCAGTCGGAGCGGCCCCTTGTAGCCGCAGCCGGCCAGCAGGAGCGCAGCCAACGCTAGCAAAGCGACCAACCGCATAGTATGCTCTCCCCAGGGAAATTGGGCATCTTATCATAAAGGCCGGACATGACCGAAAGCGAGTACAGCCAACGGATCGAGCAAGCGTTCGGGCGCATCGAACAGGCGCTGGACGCAAGCGACGCGGACATCGATTACGAGACCGTAGCGGGCGGGGTGCTGGAACTGGAATGCGCCGACGGCAGCAAGATCGTGGTCAACCGCCAGGCCGCGGCCCAGGAGATCTGGGTGGCGGCGAAATCCGGCGGCTATCATTTCACGTGGCGGGACGGCGCCTGGCGCAACACCCGCGACGGCAGCGACCTGTACGCCGTCTTGGCGCGGGTCGTTTTCGAGCAGTCGGGGGAAAGGCTGGCGCTGGGCGCCTAGGAGCCTGTCGGACTTAAAGGAAATCGGCTGCAAATCCGCCTGACCGGTCCATATTTCGCCGCTTTTTTGGTCAATAGAACGACTATTGACCTGCAAAATCGACAAAATCTGTCCTCGACCAGCCGAATTTTGCGAGCAGCCGCTACGCGGCTTGCCTGCCTGACCCGCTTCGCTTCGATTCTTCAAGTCCGACAGGCTCCTAGGCCAACTCCTGCCGCCCCCGGGCCACCGCCGCCCGCACCTGGGCCGGGGCGGTGCCGCCGATGTGGTCGCGGCTCTTGAGGGAACCCTCCAGGGTGAGCACGCCGAACACGTCCGCCGCGATCAGGTCCGAAAAGCCCTGCAATTCCGCCAGCGGCAGGTCGGGCAGGTCGCAGCGCCGGCCCTCGGCATGGCGCACGGCCCTGGCCACCACCTCGTGGGCGTCGCGAAAGGGCAGGCCCTTCTTGACCAGGTAGTCGGCCAGGTCGGTGGCGGTGGCGAAGCCCTGGGCCGCCGCCGCGCGCATGGCCTCCGGGTGCACCGTGATGCCCCCCAGCATGTCCGCCAGGATGGTCAGGGTGACGGCCAGGGTGTCCGCGGTGTCGAACAGGGGCTCTTTGTCCTCCTGGTTGTCCTTGTTGTAGGCCAGGGGCTGGGACTTCATCAGGGTGAGCAGCGCCACCAGGTGGCCGTTCACCCGCCCGGTCTTGCCGCGGATCAGCTCCGGCACGTCCGGGTTCTTCTTTTGCGGCATGATGGAGGAGCCGGTGCAGAAGCGGTCGGCGATGGTGATAAAGCCGAAGCGCGGGTTCATCCACAGGATGAGTTCCTCCGACAGCCGCGACAAATGGGTCATGACGAGGGCGGCGCAGGCCGCGAATTCGATGGCGAAGTCGCGGTCGGAGACGGCGTCCAGGGAATTCTCGCACACCCCGGCGAAGCCCAGTTCCCGTGCCACCATTTCCCGGTCGATGGGGTAGCTGGTGCCGGCCAGGGCGGCGGCCCCCAGGGGCAGGCGGTTGACCCGCTTGCGGCAGTCCGCGAACCGCTCGGCGTCCCGTTTCAGCATCTCGAAGTAGGCCATCAGGTGATGGCCGAAGCTCACCGGCTGCGCCACCTGGAGGTGGGTAAATCCGGGCATGATGGTGTCGGCGTGACGCTCGGCCAGGTCCAGCAGGGCGACCTGGGCGTTCCTGATCAGGGCGAGCAGGTCGTCGATGGCGCTGCGCAGGTAGAGGCGCACGTCGGTGGCGACCTGGTCGTTGCGCGAGCGGCCGGTGTGCAGGCGCTTGCCGGCATCGCCGATGCGCTCGGTCAGGCGCTTCTCGATGTTCAGGTGCACGTCCTCCAGGTCCAGCGACCATGGGAAGCGCCCCGCGCGGATTTCCTCGGCGATGGCGGCCAGGCCCTTCTCTATGGCGGCCAGGTCCGCGGCGCTCAAAACCCCCACCGCGTGCAGCATGCGGGCATGGGCGAGGGAGCCCTGGATGTCGAACGGCGCCAGGCGGCGGTCGAATTCCACCGAGGCGGTATAGCGCTTGACCAGTTCGGCCACCGGTTCGGCGAACCTGCCAGACCATGGCTTTTCCGTCCCGGATTCCTTTTTGTCTTGCATAGTAGTGCCGCCTTAGTTCAAAATAAAAACAATGTGTTAGTGGAGCCCATGGCGCGGCGGCAAGCGCCGGAACCCGAATCATGGCCATTATAAATCAAAACCCTTCTTCCCCCTCACTGCCAAACTGCTGCAACATGGGGACCGGCTTGCGCATCCTGGTCATGGTGGACGGGTTGAGCGTGCTGGGCGCGATCCTGAAGGCCGACACCGCGGCGGCGGTGTGGCCCGAGCTCATGGCCATGTCCGCCGCCGTGCAGCCGGTGCTGTTGACGAGCTTGGTGGGGCTGTGTCTCGGGCGCAAAGTGCTGGCCCGCCTGTCCTACCGCCTGGGGGCGGCAGTGGTGTTGGTGGTGGTGCTCGCGCTCGCCACTCTGGTGCATGCCGCCAACCGACATTTTTTTGCGGGCTACGACGAGATGTCTCATCTGTGGCGCTGGTGGGTATTTTCTGCGGCGGTCACCGGCCTCCTGCTGGCCTATTTTCACTTGCGCAGCCGCGCCCTTTCGCCGGCGCTGAGCGAAGCGCGGCTGCAGGCGCTGCAGGCGCGCATCCGCCCCCATTTTCTGTTCAACAGCATCAACGCCGTGCTGAGCCTGATCCGGAGCGACCCGCAGCGGGCGGAACGGGCGCTGGAGGACATGGCAGACCTGTTTCGGGTGCTGATGGCGGACAACCGGCAACTGACCACCCTGGAACGGGAGATCGAGCTATGCCGGGAATACCTGAACCTGGAGCAACTGCGCCTGGGGGACCGCCTGCGAGTGACCTGGCACTGCGAGAAGATGCCGAAGGATGCGCTGGTCCCCCCCCTGGTGCTGCAACCGTTGGTGGAAAACGCGGTGTATCACGGCATCGAGCCCTCCAGCCAGCCGGGCGAGATCACCATCAACATCTACCGCAACCGCAGCCGGGTGCATATGGTGCTGCGCAATCCCTATCAACGGGAAGGCAGCCACCACGGCGGCAACAAGATGGCCCTACAAAACATCCGCGAGCGGCTGGCGCTGCATTTCGACGCCGAGGCGAGCCTTAACACCCAGATCAGCGGCAATTTCTATCAGGTGCACATCATCATTCCCTACGTGACGGAAAAATGACCGCCGCCGCCCCTTTGCGCGTACTGATCGTGGACGACGAGGCGCCGGCCCGCAACCGGCTGCGGGAATTGTTGGCGGATTGCGCCCGCGAACTCGCCGTGGAGGTCGCGGGCGAAGCGGCCAGCGGGGTGGAGGCGCTGGCCCTGCTGTCGCGGCAGGCGACGGACGTGGTGCTGCTGGATATCCGCATGCCGCAGATGGACGGCATCGAATTCGCCCAGCACGTGCAGAAGCTGCCGCAGCCGCCGGCCGTCGTGTTCACCACGGCGTACGACAGCTATGCCATCCGGGCCTTCGAGTTGAACGCCGTGGATTACTTGCTGAAGCCGATTCGCAGCGAGCGGCTCGCTTCCGCCCTGAGGAAGGCCCGCGCCCTGACCCCGGCGGGCGTGGAGGCGCTGCGGCAGGAGGTGGGACGGGCGCGCAGCCACCTCAGTGTATACGAGCGCGGCAAGATCCTGTTGGTGCCCATCGGCGACGTGGTCTACCTCAAGGCCGAACTGAAGTACATCACGGTGCGTACGCAAGAACGCGACTACCTGCTGGAGGAATCCCTGACCCACCTGGAGCAGGAGTACGCCGAGCACTTTGTGCGCATCCACCGCAACTGCCTGGTGGCGCGGGCCTATATTGCCGGGTTCGAAAAAGCGGACAGCGCCGCCGAGACGGGGGAGCCCCAGTCGATCTGGGCGGTGTTGCTCAGGGGCGTGGACGAGACGCTTCCGCTGAGCCGGCGCCAGCACCACGTCATGAAGGAATTCAAGCTGTAACAGGTCCCGCGGTGCGGCGCTTCACTGGCCGGTCCCATCCGGCTGGGCGCGTACCTTGGTCAGGGCGCCGTCGATGGCGGTGTCCAGAACGCCGCCGTAGAAATCGGGGGTCAGGAGGCCGATTATCGGGCTGGTCAACTCGCGGCCCCGGGCGTCGAACAGCTTTATGGTCGGCGTGACCTGAATCCGGTTCCCGCGGGCGAATTCGCGCTGGGTGGTCATCTTGCCCGAGAAGTCGCGCAGCCTGGCGCTGCTGTCTATGTCGACCTGACGCATCAAGACCTTGGAGTGGTATTCGGCGTTGCGTTGCATGGGCACCAGGAATTCCCGCAGCACCCGCTCGCAATACGGGCAGTGGGGGCTCATGAACAAGACCAGGATGGGCACCTGTTTGGCCTGGGCGGCCTGGCCCACGGCGGTGAAATCGTCCACATAGGCAAGCTCCTCCGCCCGTGCCGTGAGCATCCAGCTTGCGGCCATCCATGCTAGAATAACCACTATCCCTTTGGTCACCCGTATCATGCCTTGTACCCCGCTTGATTCAGCGCTTGCGCAGCAGGAGCCGTCTTGAAAACCAGTTCACCCCTTTCCCCCGCGGCCGCCAAACTCGAAAAGCTGGCCATCGCGTCGCGCGAGAGCGCGCTCGCCATGTGGCAAGCCGAGCACATCCAACAGAGGTTGCGTGCATTATATCCCGGACTGGCGGTGAGCATAGTGGGGATGACTACCCAGGGGGACCAGATTCTCGATTCCCCGCTGAGCCAGATCGGCGGCAAGGGCCTGTTCGTCAAGGAATTGGAGCAGGCCTTGGCGGAAGGCCGGGCGGATATTGCGGTGCATTCCATGAAGGATGTGCCCATGACCTTGCCCGAGGGCTTCAGCCTGGTGGCGATCGCGCAGCGGGAGGACCCGCGCGACGCCTTCGTGTCGAACCGTTTCGCCAGCCTGGAGGAATTGCCCGCGGGCAGCGTGGTGGGAACCTCCAGCCTGCGGCGTCAGAGCCAGTTGCTGGCCCGCTTTCCGCACCTCAAGGTAGCCATGTTGCGCGGCAACGTCGGCACCCGCCTGCGCAAGCTCGACGAAGGGCAGTTCAGCGCCATCATCCTGGCGGCGGCGGGCCTGAAACGGCTGGGCTTGGGGCAGCGCATCACCAAATGGCTCGAACCCGAGCAAAGCCTGCCGGCGGTGGGTCAGGGCGCCCTGGGCATCGAGTGCCGCGCAGAACGCGGCGATCTGCTGGAACTGATGAAACCGTTCAACCATCCCGAAACGGCCGCCTGCGTGCAGGCGGAGCGCGCCATGAGCCGCGCCCTTGCCGGCAGTTGCCAGGTGCCCCTGGGGGGGTTCGCGCAGATCGAGCAGGGGACCCTGAGGTTGCGCGGCTTCGTGGCAGCGCCGGACGGCAGCCGGATGCTGGAGGCGGAGGTGCAGGGTAGCCCGGGGCAGGCGGAGGCGTTGGGTCTTGAGTTGGCCGAGCGGTTGCGCGGCCGGGGCGCGGACGAGATCCTCGCCGCCCTGGGATCATGAATCCGGTGGCGCGGGACGCCGTCCGCGGCGCGTCCCCTGGCCGGCGCGGGGCGCTCGCCGACCGCGCCATCGTGGTGACCAGGCCGGCGGATCAGGCCGGACCGCTGGTGGAGCTGATCCGCCGCCACGGCGGCACACCGATCCTGTTCCCCGTGCTGGAGATCGTGGAAGCGGAAGACCTGCGCCCCATCAATGGGCTGATCGACCGCCTGGACGAGGTCGACCTGGCGATCTTCATCAGCCCGACCGCCGTCGCCAAGGCGATGAACCTGATCAGGGCCAGACGCGACCTCCCCCGGGGCCTGGCAATCGCCGCCATCGGCCAGGGCAGCAGGCGGGAGCTGCGGCGCTTCGGTGTGACCGAGGTCGTCGCGCCGGCCACCCGCTTCGACAGCGAGGGCCTGCTGGCCTTGCCCGAGTTGCGGGATGTGGCCGGAAAGCGCATTGCGATCTTTCGCGGCGAGGGCGGACGCGAACTGCTCGGCGACACCTTGCTGGGCCGTGGCGCGACGGTAGAGTACGCCGAGTGCTACCGCCGCAGAAGGCCCGACGCGGACGCCGCCCCGCTGCTGCACCGCTGGGCGCGCAACGAGCTGGATGCGGTTACCGTCACCAGTGGAGAAGGGGTGCACAACCTGTACGAGATGGTGGGCAAGCTGGGCCGGAAATGGCTCAGCCAGACGCCGCTGTTCGCGCCTCACGAACGGATAGGCCAAATCGCGAGGGGCCTGGGGCTCAGGCAGGTGATCGTCACCGCGTCCGGGGACGAAGGTTTGCTGCAGGGATTGATCGAGTGGTTTGGCGACAAGAGGGGTACATGAGCGAGAATCAGGAGCATCAGGCCGGACAGCCGGAGGAGGTCCCGGCCGAAGGCAAGGAGGCCGGGCCGTCCGGCTGGAAATTTTTCAACTCCGCTCTGGTGATCGCCTTGATCGCCCTCGCCCTGGCCGGTTGGCAGTGGGTGGATTCGCGGCACCGGGTGAGCCAGTTGGAGCAGACGCTGGGCAAGCGGCTGGCGGATTTCGACACCTACAACAAGGAGAGCCGTATCCTGGCCACCCAGGCCCAGGAAAACACTCGCGAGGCGCTGGTGAAGCTGGGGCTGCTGGAGAGCAAGGTGGCCGATTCGCAAAACCAGCAGGTGGCGCTGGAGGCGCTGTACCAGGAGTTGTCGCGCAACCGGGACGAATGGGCGCTGGCCGATATTGACCAAATCCTGTCCATCGCCAGCCAGCAGTTGCAGCTGTCCGGTAACGTCAAGGCGGCGCTGATCGCCATGGAAGCCGCCGACAGCCGCTTGCAGCGGCTGGACAAGCCACAGTTCATCGGGTTGCGCAAGGCGATAAACAAGGACATCGAGCGGCTCAAGGCCTTGCCTTTCGTGGACACCGTGGGCATCAGCCTGCGTCTGGACGAGCTGATCGGCGAGGTGGACGGACTGCCCCTCGCGTTCGAGGCCAAACCCAAGGCCGAGCAGGCGGCGCCCAAGGAAAAGGCCGCGGGCGGCTGGTGGGCGCAGTTGGGCTGGGAAACCTGGCAGGATATCAAGCAGTTGATCCAGGTGCGCAGGATGGATCAGCCGGACGCGCCGCCCCTGTTACCGCCCTCTCAGGCCTACTTTCTGCGGGAGAACCTCAAGCTGCGTCTGCTCACCGCGCGCATCGCCCTGCTGCAGCGCGACGAGGCGAGCTACAAGGCCGACCTCAAGGCGGCCCAGGAATGGCTCACCCGCTATTTCGATACCGACAGCAAGGCCACCCAGGCTGCCCTGGCCACGTTGCGCCAGTTGGCCGGAAGCCCGATCAGCATCGATCTGCCGGATATATCAGGCAGTCTGGATGCCGTGCGCGACTACAGGCTGACCCATGAAAGGGGCACGCATTGAAAGGGCTGTTCTGGGTCCTGGTCCTCTCTGCCCTGGCGGTGGCGTTTACCCTCGCCGGAAAGAACGATACCGCCTATGTGGTGCTGGTCTACCCGCCCTACCGGGTGGAACTGGCGCTGAACCTCCTGATTGCCTTGCTGGCGCTGTCTTTTTTCCTGGGCTACGGGCTGCTGCGTTTCGCCATCCATACCCTGCGATTGCCGGCCTACGTGCGCGCCTACCGCCTGGAGCGGAAGCGCAAGAAGGGCAGAAAGGCCATGCTGGACGGCCTGTTGGCGTTTTTTGAAGGACGCTACGGCAAGGCGGAGAAATTCGCCAAGAAAGCCATGGAGATGCACGAATTTCCGGTGGTGACCGCCTCCGTGGCGGCGCGCGCCGCCCACGAACTCAAGGCCTATGACCGGCGCGATGCCTACATCGACGAGGCGGAGCGTCTGGCGCCGGGGTATCCCGTCGCGCGCCTGATGACCCAGGCGGAATTGCTCCTTGAACAGCGCCGTTCGCAAGAGGCGCTGGCCGTTCTGAAGCAGTTGCACCAGGCGGCGCCCAAGCACATCCCCGCCCTCGCGCTGGAACTGCGGGCCCAGCAACAGGCCAAGAACTGGGATCAGGTGATCGCCCTCGTCAGTCAGTTGGAAAAGCGCGAGGCCATCGACGCGAGCCAGGCGGAACAACTGAAGATCAATGCCCATCTGGAGATCCTGAAGCGCAAGGCCCTGGACGGACAGGCCCTGAAGGAGCACTGGCAGAAAATTCCGGCCGACGTCAGGCTGAACGGCAAGATCGCCCTCAACGCCGCACGCTACTTCGCCGGTCTCGGGGCCGATCCGGTCGCCAACGAGATCATCGAGCAAAGCCTGGGGCGGCAGTGGGACAGCGACCTGGTGAAACTCTACGGCAATTGCCCGGGGAAGGACCCGTTGAAGCAGATCGAGTGCGCCGAGAGATGGCTCCCGGCACATCCCCGGGACGCCGGGCTGCTGCTCACCCTGGGCACCCTATGCGCTCGCCAGGAGCTGTGGGGCAAGGCTCAAAGCTATCTGGAAGCCAGCCTCGCCGTGGAACCCGGTTACGAGGCCCACGTGGCGCTGGCGCATCTGCTGGAAAAGATGCACCACCCGGACGAGGCTTGCCGGCACTACCGGCTCGGCATGGAGTTCGCCCTGGGCGCGAAGTGAGGCGCCGCAGGGGCGGCTACGCAGCCGGCCTGGGATCGTTGGAAAACAGAAAGGCGTCGGAGAAGAATTCCGTTTCCGGCAGCCCCCTCTCCAGGAAGTTCTTGTGGGCCGCCTCCACCATTAGCGGCGAGCCGCTGGCGTAGACCTGGTAGCCGCTCAAATCCGCTACATCCTGAAGGACCGCCTGGTGAACGAGGCCGGTGCGCCCTTGCCACCGGTCTTCCGGCCTGGGCTCGGACAGCACCGGCACAAAGCTGAAGTTCGGGTGCTCCTCCTGCCATTTCCGCGGCAGCTCGGGCATATACAGGTCTTTCAGCGAGCGCGCGCCCCAGTACAGGCTCATTTGGCGCTGAAGACCGAGATGGAAGGCATGTTCCAGCATCCCCTTGATCGGGGCGAAGCCCGTCCCGCCGGCTACGAAGAGGATCGGCCTGGTGCCGTCTTCCCGCAGGAAGAAGGTGCCCAGCGGGCCTTCGAAGCGCAGGATTTCCTTTTCCTGCATTTTGGTGAATACATGTTCGGTGAAAGTCCCGCCCGGGATATTGCGGATGTGGAGCAGCAGCAATTCGTCGTCGTGGGGGGCGTTGGCAATGGAAAAGCTGCGCCGCTTGCCGTCCTTCATGAGGACGTCCAGGTACTGGCCGGCCAGAAATTGCAGCCGTTCGTTGGCCGGCAGCTTCAGGTACAGGGCCATGACGTCGGGCGCCAGCCGCTCCATCCGGTCTACCCGGCACGGCATGGCCTTGATCTGGATATCCTTGGCGGCGCCGATCTCGCGGCATTCGATAATCAAGTCCGACTGGGGCCGGGCACAGCAGAACAGGGCCATGCCGGCCAGCTTCTCGGTCTCGCTGAGGGCGCTGTCCTGGTAGGTCCCGTAGTCCACCGATCCCTCCAGGACCTTGCCCTTGCAGGTGCCGCAGGCGCCGTTGCGGCAGCCGTAGGGCAGCGCGAACCCGTCGCGCAAGGCCGCCTCCAGAATGGTCTCGTCGTCCTGTGCGGTATAGCGGTGGCCACTGGGCTTGATGGTGATTTGGTGAGACATTAAGAAATCCTCTTCTAATTACCCGCAACCGCGGACACCAGGAAAACGGCCGTTCCCGAACCCGGGCCGGACGGCGCCATCCCCAGCGGGCACGGGGCCTGTCGGGCAAAGATGTAAAGTGTACCACAGGGTTCGATAGGTATCAGCCGGGGCAGGCGGGCCGCTCATGGAGCGGGGCTCAAACCGGGAATTCGGGAAGTCCGGCGGACGTCTATTGGCGATGCTTGCCCTGCAAGGCGCTTGGGGGCGGCGGCGCGCCGTCCACCTCGTGCCACTCGCCCTCGATCACCCCCGGTTCCGGCGGCATGCCGCCCCCTGTGCCGACCCCCCTGCGGCGCACCAGCAACAGAAGTACGGCCAGGGCATCGCTCAATAGGCCGGGGAACATCAGCAACAGCCCGGCAATCAGCATGCGGCTGCTTTCAAGCAAGGCGGAGAACGGGGATTGTCCGCTGTGCAGTGCGCCCAATATCCTGCCGAATACCGCAAGCCTTTCCTCCTGGATCAAGGTCCAGCCCACAACCGTGGTAAACACCAGCCAGGGCACGAGCCACCAGCCCACGAATTGCCAGGCCCAGATCAGGGTGTAAATCTCCAATGCCGGAAAACCGAGTAGAATAAATAAAATTGCTATTGCGCGCATAAGTTTAGGGATCGTTAATGGAAGCCGTACTGATAATCACCAACCTGCCGGATCGGGAAAGTGCCGCAGCCTTGGCCCAAAGGCTGATCGAGGAACGCGTGGCCGCCTGTGTCAACATTCTGTCCCCCTGCACTTCAGTGTATCATTGGCAGGGCAAGGTCGAAAACACGGCGGAGACGCCCCTGTTCATCAAGACGCTGCGCCGCCACTACGCCGCGGTGGAGCGGATCATCAGGGAATGCCATCCCTATGAACTTCCCGAGATCATCGCGGTCGCAATCGCTGCGGGACTGCCGGCGTATCTGGAGTGGATCGCGGCGGAAACGAAATAACGATATCCGTCTTTTTGGGACTGCACCATGCGCATTTTGTTCACTTTGTTGTTGTTATTCCCGCTCTACGCCCAGGCCCTGGTGGAAGGCGATCTGCTGGCGCCGGAACAGGCATTCAAGCTTTCCGCGCGCCTGGTGGACGCGGGCCATGTGGAAGTCCGCTACCAGATCGCCGATGGCTACTACCTCTACCGCAGCAAGTTCAAATTCTCGGCCGAGCCTGCCGGGGTATCGTTGGGAACGCCCCAGTTTCCGGCGGGAAAGGTGAAGCAGGACGACTTTTTCGGCGCGGTGGAAACCTATCGCCATGAAGTCAAGATCGACCTCCCGCTCCAGGTAAGCGACAGTTCCGTCCGCACCATAACCCTCAAGGCCACCGCCCAGGGCTGCGCCGACGCCGGCGTGTGCTATCCGCCGGTGCAGGAGACGGCGCAGTTGAAGCTGCCGGCCCCGCCTGCCGCCAACGCCGGCCCGGGCGGCCAGGCCGCCCTAACCTCGCTCGGCGACGACGGGGCGAGCGCAGGGGGCGGGTTTCTGCCCCCCGACCTGGCCTTCGGCCTGAAGGTGTCGGTCAAGGACGGGGACACCCTGGCGGCGGACTTCAAGCCCGCCGCAAGCTACTACCTGTACCGGGACAAGATCCATTTTTCCCTGCGGGACAGCGCGGGAATCAGCATCGCCAAGGTCGCCCTGCCCGCCGGCGACGTCGAGACCGACCCGACCTTCGGCAAGCTCGTGGTGTACCACCAGCCGTTCCGCGCGGAGATCGGCCTGAAACGCGATGACCCGGCGCGCACCGGGCTGACGCTGTTGGCGAGCTACCAGGGATGCAGCGAGAAAGGGGTGTGCTATCCCCCCATCGAAAAGGCGTTTACCCTTACCCTGCCCCAGTTGTCTCAGACGTCTCAGGCGGCCCCGGCGGTGCCCGCTTCCGCCCAGCCGCAGGCCGGGCCCGTCCTCGCCCAGCAACAGCCCGCCGCGGCAGAGTCATCCGAATCGTCAAAGATCGCCGCCCTGTTCAAGGGAGGAAACTTCGCGCTGATCGTGGCCTTTTTCTTCGGTGCGGGGCTGTTGCTCGCCTTCACCCCCTGCGTGTTCCCCATGATTCCGATCCTGTCCGGGATCATCGCCGGCCAGGGCCGCCACCTCACCAAGAGCCGCTCCCTGGTGCTCTCGCTGTCCTATGTGCTCGGCATGGCGATCACCTATGCCGCCGCCGGCGTGGCCGCCGGGCTGTCGGGCACGCTGCTGTCGGCCGCCATGCAGAATCCCTGGGTATTGGGCGGGTTCGCCCTGGTGTTCGTGGCCCTGTCCCTGTCCATGTTCGGGTTTTATGAACTGCAGTTGCCCAATTTTTTGCAAAGCAAGTTCTCCAACGCCAGCAACCGGATGAAGGGAGGCAGCACGGTGGGCGTGCTGGTCATGGGCGCACTGTCCGCCCTGATCGTAGGGCCCTGCGTGGCGGCTCCGCTGGCCGGCGCCCTGCTCTATATCGGCCAGACCCACAACGTCTGGCTGGGCGGCTCGGCCCTGTTCGCCATGGCGTTGGGCATGGGCGTTCCACTGATCCTGGTGGGGGTGTCCGCGGGGGCCCTGCTGCCCAAGGCAGGAGCGTGGATGAATGCGGTGAAGGGTTTCTTCGGGGTACTTCTGCTTGGGGTGGCCATCTGGCTCATTTCCCCGGTAATCGCGCCGTTGGCCGTAATGCTGCTATGGGCCTCCCTGTTGATCATTTCCGCCATGTACCTGCGGGCCCTCGATCCGTTGCCCCCCGCGGCCCACGGTTTTGCCAGGCTGTGGAAGGGCGTGGGGGTGATCGCCCTGGTTGCGGGGGTGGCGCTGCTGATCGGCGCCTTGAGCGGGGGGCGCGACGTGCTGCAACCGCTGGCCGGTCTGCGCGCTTCAGCCAGTACCCAGGGTGCCGCCGCGGCGCCTTTGAAGTTTGAACGGGTGGGCAGTGTGGCCGAGCTGGAGCAGCGTCTGGCCGCTGCCCGCGGCCGCTACGTCATGCTTGATTTCTACGCCGACTGGTGCGTCTCCTGCAAGGAATTCGAACGCTTCACCTTTGCCGACCCGCGGGTGGCGGAGAGGCTTAAGGACGCGGTACTGCTCCAGGTCGACGTGACCGCCGACAACGCCGGGGACAAGGCCTTGCTGCAGAAATTCGGGCTGTTCGGGCCGCCGGGGATCATTTTCTTTGACCGGAACGGGCGCGAGATCAAGTCGGCCCGCACCATCGGCTATACTCCCCCGGAACGGTTTCTGACCACCCTTGATACGGCGTTCCGTTAGCCGCCCTGCGGTCGCCGTGCTCCCGGCGGAGTCCTTTCCGGCGCCCTCGCCGTTTTTCCGCCCGTGTCCCGCCGTTGCCGCGCCCAGCGCAGGGCCGCATCACGCGGGCGGGGCCTCCGCTAAAATCGGCAAAAAGCTGGACAAAATTACGTAATTTGCGGCAAACTTGCAGCCATGCAAAGAGATGCTCGCGGTCCATCTGGAATAGGCAGGGTAGCTTCGTGAGCGATGCGCCTAACGTTGCCGACCACCAGAAAAAGATACTGGTGTTGCACGGCCCCAACCTGAATCTGCTGGGTACCCGCGAGCCGACCCATTACGGGACCGATACGCTGTCCGATATCGACAGCCGCTTGGCCGCACGCGCCGTCGAGGCGCGGGTTGCGCTGGAGGGCTTCCAGAGCAACGCCGAGGCTGACCTGATCGCACGCATCCATCAGGCCGGCGCGGACGGCGTCGATTTCATCCTGATCAACCCGGCGGCCTTCACGCACACCAGTATCGCGCTGCGCGACGCGTTGGCGGCGGTGCGCATCCCGTTCGTGGAGGTGCACTTGTCAAACGTGTTCGCCCGGGAGCCGTTCCGGCATCATTCCTATTTTTCCGATCTGGCGATGGGGGTCATCAGCGGTTTCGGCGGCAAGGGGTACGAATTGGCGCTGGAGTTCGCGTTACACCATCTTGTTAAAGGCTAATCATGGATCTCAGAAAACTCAAGAAGCTGATCGATTTGGTCGAGGAATCCGGCATTGCCGAATTGGAGATCACCGAGGGTGAGGAAAAGGTCCGCATCACGCGGCAGACGCAGACCGCCCAGGCCGCTCATTTCATGCTGCCGCCGTACGGCATGCCGATGCCCGGCGCCGTGCCTGCACCCGCTCCGGCAGGGGCCGCGGCGGCCGAGGCGGAACCGGCCGCGCCGGAGGGCCACATCGTGCGTTCGCCCATGGTGGGTACGTTTTACCGCTCCTCTTCCCCCGGGGCCAAAGCCTTCGTGGACGTGGGGCAGCCGGTGGCCGCGGGCGACACCCTGTGCATCATCGAGGCCATGAAGCTGCTCAACGAGATAGAGGCGGACCAGGACGGCGTGATCAAGGCCATCCTGGTGGAAAACGGCCAGCCGGTGGAATACGGCGAGCCCCTGTTCGTGATCGGATAGGGCCTTGCGCGGCGAAGCGGGGCCGGCTGGCCCATTTTGCGCCGGCCTTCCCGGTAATCCCTCCCGTCATACTGACTAGGTAGTCCATGTTCGAAAAAATCCTCATCGCCAACCGCGGCGAGATCGCCCTGAGAATCCAGCGTGCCTGCCGCGAAATGGGCATCAAGACGGTCGCGGTGCACTCGGTGGCCGACGCCGACGCAAAATATGTGAAGCTCGCCGACGAGTCAGTGTGCATCGGACCGGCGCAATCCAACCTCAGCTATTTGAACGTCCCTGCCATCATCAGCGCCGCGGAGGTAACCGACGCGGAGGCCATCCACCCGGGCTACGGCTTCCTCTCGGAAAACGCCGATTTTGCCGAGCGGGTGGAACAAAGCGGCTTTGTCTTCATCGGGCCGCGGCCGGACACCATCCGCCTCATGGGCGACAAGGTGAGCGCCAAGAACGCCATGAAGGCGGCCGGCGTCCCGTGCGTGCCCGGTTCGGACGGCGCCTTGCCGGAGGACCCCCAGGAAATTATCAGGATCGCCAACGGCATCGGGTTCCCGGTGATCATCAAGGCCGCCGGCGGCGGCGGCGGACGCGGCATGCGCGTGGTGCATACCGAGGCGGCCTTGCCGAACGCGGTGAGTATGACCCAGGCAGAGGCCCAGAGCGCCTTCGGCAACCCCACGGTATACATGGAGAAATACCTGGAGAATCCGCGCCATATCGAGATCCAGGTGCTGGCGGACGAGCACGGCGATGCGGTGCACCTGGGGGAGCGCGACTGCTCCATGCAGCGGCGTCATCAGAAGATCCTGGAAGAGGCCCCCGCGCCCGGCCTGCCTGCCAAGCTGAGGGACAAGATCGGGGCGCGCTGTGCCGAGGCCTGCCGGACCATCGGATACCGCGGAGCGGGGACATTCGAGTTCCTGTACGAGAACGGCGAGTTCTGTTTCATCGAAATGAACACCCGGGTGCAGGTGGAGCATCCGGTGACCGAACAGATCACCGGCATCGACATCGTGCAGGAGCAGATTCGCGTCGCCGGCGGTGAGAAACTGCGCTTCAGGCAAAAGGATATCCAGTTCCGGGGGCACGCCATCGAGTGCCGTATCAATGCGGAAAACCCCTACACCTTCGTGCCGTCCCCGGGACGGATCAGCTTGTACCATACGCCGGGGGGGCCCGGGATCCGCGTCGACTCCCATGTCTACCAGAACTATCTGGTGCCGCCCTATTACGACTCCATGATCGGCAAGCTGATCGCCCACGGCGATACGCGGGAGCAGGCGATCGCGCGGATGAGAACGGCCCTGAGCGAGATGGTGGTGGAGGGTATCCAGACCAACATCCCGCTGCATCAGGATCTGATGACCGACGCTGCCTTCCTGCAAGGCGGCACCAGCATCCACTATCTTGAACAGAAGCTCGCGAATCTCAAGAAGGCGGAGTAGTCCCGTTTTGTTGCCGCGGCATTCTCTGTGAACGCAAGGGGAGAAAGGGGTGACCTGGCAATCGCTAAGCGTTGAGGTCGGCGCAAGGGATGCGGAGGTCCTGAGCGACGCCCTGCTGGAGCAGGGGGCGCTTTCGGCCGCCATCGAAGACGCGAATGCCGGCAGCGAGCGCGAGCAGCCCCTGTTCGGCGAGCCGGGTGAGCCGGCGGCGGGCGTCTGGTACAGCAGCATGGTCACCGCCCTGTTTCCGGAAGACGCGGACCTTCCCGCCATCGTTGCGGCCATCGCCGCTGCGGCAGGGTGGCCCGAGATGCCGCGCTTTGCGGTCGAGCGGCTGGAAGAACAGGACTGGGTGCGCCTTACCCAGGCCCAGTTCGGCCCCATCGAGGTCTCCCCGCGGCTCTGGATCGTGCCCAGCTGGCATATTCCGCCGGTTGCCGAGGCGATCAACCTGATGCTGGACCCGGGGCTTGCCTTCGGCACCGGCAGTCATCCTACCACCCACCTTTGTCTGCAATGGCTGGACGAAAATATCCGGGGCGGAGAACGGGTGCTGGATTACGGCTGCGGCTCCGGCATATTGGCGATCGCGGCGTTGAAGCTCGGGGCGGGATGCGCCGCAGGGGTGGACATCGATCCCCAGGCCATCGCGGCGAGCCGGGCCAACGCCGCGCAAAACCGGGTCGCAGCGGAATTCCATGTGGCGGGCCACGCGCCGCCCTTCGAGGCGGACGTCTTGGTCGCCAACATCCTGACCAACCCCCTCAAGGTGCTGGCGCCCGCCTTGGCGGCTTCACTGGCAAGCGGCGGGCGCATGGTGCTGTCCGGCATCCTGGAGGAGCAGGCGGACGACGTGCTGGGGGTCTATGGCGAGTGGTGCGAGATGGAGGTGAGCGGCCGCGCCGAGGGATGGGTTCGGCTTTCCGGAGTGAAGCGCTAGCCATGGATATGGTGACCACGTGTCCGGGGTGCGGCACCGGTTTCAGGATAGGGGCCGAGCAGCTCAACGCGCGCCAGGGCGATGTGCGCTGCGGCCGCTGCGGCCGGGTATTCAACGCTTTCGATACCTTGACCACGCTGGAGGCGCCCCCGTCTCCGGTGCAGGCAGAGGCGCCGCAAGAGGTCTTTGCCGCCCCTGTTGCCGAACCTTCCTTTCCCCCCGGAAAAAGTGAGACGGCACCCGATAGGTCTGCCCAGTGGCCGCTCGAAGAGCCCTCTGCCGCATCCCCGGCGGGACCTGTTGCTGCCGCGGAACAGGGCGCACCGGCTGATGCGCTCCTCCCCCCCGCGGAAAGCGGGGAGGAGGTCGAAACGGCGGCCGCCGCAGAATACCCCTCCCTTGACGAGGCCGGTGTGCCGCGCCAGGACACTGCCGGCGAAGCGGAACTAGCGCAGGAGGTCTTTCCAGCCCTGCTTGCGGAACCTGCCATCCCCGCGGAAGAGGGTCCCGTGGCTCCCGCCATGGCTGGTGCGGGGCCGCCCGAAGAAGCCCCCGGACAAGAAGGCGTGCCCGCCCCGGACGCGGGTGCGGCCCGGGCGGTCGAAGAGGTCGATGCCGTTGCGCTCATGGAGCCGCCCCCCTTGGCGGAAGCCGCGCCGCCCCCCGGCTATGCTGCCATACCGATGGAGCCGGACGATGGGTGGGGCGCCGCACCGGGCGGCAAGCCTTCCCATGCCGCGTGGCGGCGCACGCGGCGCACCGCGGGCTGGGAACTGCGGGAGGGCAGGCGCGGCGGGGCCGCGGCACGGCGCTGGCCGGCTTGGGTTTTCGCTACGGGCTCCGTGTTGCTGGTGCTCGGGCTCGGCCTGCAGGCCGCCTATTTCTACCGCACCGAATTGGCGGCCCGCTATCCCGCATCGAAACCCTATCTCGGCCGTGCCTGCGAGTTGCTGAAATGCGACATCCCCTTGCCCAGAAACGCGGATCTTCTGGGTATCGAGTCCTCCGAGCTGGAGACCGTCGACCCCGCGCGCCCCGCTATGATTCTGCTGCGCGCCACGCTGCGCAACCGGGCCAGGTTCGTGCAGGGCTATCCGTCCCTGGAACTGAGCCTGACCGATGCCGCGGACCGGATCATCGCCCGCCGGATTTTCGCCCCGGTGGAGTATCTGCCGCAGGGAACCGATCCCAAGGCCGGCCTGCAAGGGGAGGGCGAAGTGGCGATCAAGCTCTACATGGATCTCGGCGACCTGAACGCGGTGGGCTACCGCCTGTACGTGTTCTACCCCTGAGGTGGGCTCCCCGTCTCAATCTCCACCTCTGCCACCAGCGGGGCGTGGTCGGAAGGGCGCTCCAGCCCGCGCATGTCCTTGTGGATGAGGCACGAGGCGCAGCCTCCGGCCAGTTCCGCGCTCAGCAGGATGTGGTCGATGCGCAGCCCCATGTTGCGGCGGAAGGCGTTCATCCGATAGTCCCACCAGGTGAATGACCCTTGCGGCTGGTCGAACAGGCGGAAGCTATCCGCCAGTCCGAGCTTGAGCAATTGCCGGAATGCGGCCCTTTCCGGCGGGCTGAACAGAATGCGGCCCTGCCATAGCTCGGGGTCGTACACGTCCCGTTCCTCGGGAGCGATGTTGTAGTCCCCCAGCAAGGCCAGCCTGGGATGTTGCGCCAACCCCTGCCCCAGCCATTTTTCCAGGGCGGCAAGCCATTCCAGCTTGTAACGGTATTTCTCGGAGCCGACGCTTTCCCCGTTGGGGGCGTAGATGCAAATCACCCGCACCCCGTCGACCGTCGCAGCCAGCACCCGCTTTTGCGGGTCCGGGAAACCGGGGATGGCGCTGGCTACCTGCCCGGGAGGGTGTTTGCCGAGGATGGCCACCCCGTTGTAGGTCTTCTGGCCCGAGAACACCGCGTGGTAGCCGGCGGCAAGAATCGCCTCTGCCGGAAAATCGGCGTCCGCCAGCTTGGTTTCCTGCAGGCACACCACGTCGGGTCGCTGCCTGCCCAGCCACTCCAGCAGTTGCGGCAGGCGCACCCTGAGGGAGTTGACGTTCCAGGTGGCTAGCTTCATAAAATGAATTATATTATTGATTTAACAATGTTTTATTTAAAATTGCGGTGCGTATTTTTAGTCTAGCTACCTATTTAGCTACCCATATTGGGAATGGTAGATTTTCGACCTGCATGATGTGGACTACACCTCTGTAGGATTTTACCGCAGCCGCCACGTTGCTTGAACCGATTTGCGCTGACACTTGAGCTTTTTTACTCAAAAGTCAGTAATTTAGACGACACTTGATGCCTGTGGAGCCTCGTAAATACTAGCCTTATGGAAATCGGCATAGGGGGCGGCCATTATAGGCCGCGCCCCTGCCACACCACCCGGCATGCGGGTCCGCACCGGGCGGTTCGAGAAGTTGAGGTCATGAGAGGCGGGGTACACCCAGATGATCGAAGTAGGCAATGGTCAGCACCCGTTTGATGTCGCCATCGCTGTTGCGCCACCAACTCCGCGAGTTTCCTGCTACCCGCTGCGCTACAGCCTCGGATGCGCCGAGCCTACGCAGTTCCCTGTGTATGGTTGATCCGTGCTTCCAGTGCTTGAGATGGATCGCCCGGAGCCGGTGCCTCAACCATTCGTCCAGCGTGAGCCAGACTCGTGGCGTTTGCGCCAGCCCGAAATAGGCTTTCCCTCCCAAGAGGTAAGGCCGTAGTCGTTCGATGACCTCCGCCATGCTGCGTCCGCCCGAGCGCCGGGTCAGTTCTCGCGCCCGTTGCTTGAACGTCGCCAGCGCTTTAGCTGCCACGCCCCGTCTGACCTCGTCCCGATAGAACCAGAAGCTGTAGCCCAAGAACTTGCGTCCTCGGATGCTCGCTACCGCGCTCTTGGTCTCATTGACCTTGAGCTGGAGCTTGTCATAGCACTGCCGCAGCATGGCCATTACTCGCTCACCCGCCCGCCGACTGCGCACATACACGTTGCAGTCATCGGCGTAGCGCGCAAAGCAATGGCCCCGCCGTTCCAATTCCTTATCCACTTCGTCCAGCAGAACATTGGCCAGCAGCGGCGACAGCGGGCCGCCTTGCGGTGTCCCCTGATACCGCTCTTGCACCACGCCATCGCTCATGATCCCGCTGTTCAGGTACGCCCGTATCAGCCGAATCACTCCGGTATCCGGGATGCGCCTGCGCAGGCGGTCGATGAGAATGTCGTGATTGACCCGGTCAAAGAACTTCTCCAGGTCAACATCAACCACGATCCGCCGACCCGACTTCACGTACGCCTGCGCGGCCAAGACCGCATCACGCGCCCGCCGTCCGGGCCGGAAACCGTAGCTGTGTTCGCTGAATGTGGGATCAAGTATCGGTTGCAGTACTTGCAGCAGTGCCTGCTGGTTCAACCGATCCGTCACCGTCGGAATGCCCAGCTCGCGCTCGCCTCCGTCCGGCTTCGGTATCGTCACCCGTCGTACCGGACTGGGCCGGTACATCCCCCGCAGCAGTTGTTCTCGTAGCGCTGGCCATGTGGTGACGAGTTGCCGGGCGGTCTGGTCTATGTCCAGTCCGTCCACGCCCGCCGCTCCCTTGTTGGCCCGCACGCGCTTGAATGCCTGCTGCAGGTTCTCTCTCGTCAGCGCCGCAGCGAGCAGCGCCGACCCCGTGCTCTCGGTGTCTTGTCGCGGGCTGTTCGCTTCGTCGCTGGCAGGATCGCGCCCGGCTTCACCGTGCGTTACGCCCACCCGCTCCGCGGGTGCGGACTTCTGACGCGTTGCGTTCAACATCGACATGGCCTTAAACACTTCTCCTCGTTCGGCCCTTCGCTCCATCTTGGCAGTTACTACGGCCTCGGCTGACTCCTCGCTCCGTGTTTCCACGTCGGCCTTTCAGCCATCAGGCGAGGTCTCCCCGGGTAAGAACGCATTCCTTCGCTGCACAACCGCCGGATTTACGCCGCTCCGCCTTGATCACGAGAGCTTCGCGGAATCATGCCCGCTCGCCCTGCTCGGCAACGCCTTCTATCCGATTCTTGTTCATCGGCTCGCAACTTCGCTCCACGCTTCCTCCCCACATTCGGTCGCCCTCATGCAGTTGCGCTTCGCTTCGTTCGCTGTGATCAACTTACGGCGGGACTTCCACCCGCAAGAATGCGCCCGTGCCGGGCGCACATAAACAACCCCGCAGCAAGCTGCGGGGTATTCGGGTTGAATGGGGTTATTTTTACGCCGTAAGCGGCGGGGAATCGCACCCAAAGAAATTAAACTGCGTAAATACGTTGGCTTGGATAATTTTCCACACCAAGGGGCTCGTGCGCTATACCACCATGTTCATTTGGCCTCGGGGACGCGCTCAAGTACCTCGGCTTCATTGAGGGCATTGATTTCAATGCTCATCGGCCTCACCATTAAATACTAAGATAAATCCCGCATCTTTTTCACCATGTCCATCATCATCGGGTTGGAACAACTGCCTTGTTCGGCCTGCGATTCGCTGCTCTCTTTGGTGTCTTGGTTTTTCGGTTCCATGTCGAATCTCCTTTGCATTGGATTACGTGAAATAGGGGAACGGCGTCAGGCCACCTATTCCCCTGGCCTTTCGTGTCGTGCTGCCTTCATGAAAATCGCCCCGTAGTGATAGGGCGGCAGCTCGACCAGCGCTTCCAGTTCGAAGCCAGCCGGTTCAACCACCGCCTAGGTCTGCTCCGGGGACATTCGAAGCTCGGTGCGCGGCCCTCTGGGCTGAGCCAGAACAGGCGTCTCTTCGCGCGCAATGGGATACCAATTGACGATGGCGAGGCGCCCGGCGGGGGCCAGGACGGCAGCGATCTCGCGTGCCAATGCCGTCTTGTCCGGTGCGCCGTGGAAGATGTTGGCGATCAGGACATAGTCCACCGGCGCGCCAATCAGACGGCTCAACTCCATCGCATTACCAAGCAGCCAGCCACAGTTCACCATCCCGTCACAAGCGGCTTTCGCTTGTTCCAGCATCGCTGGATCAAGGTCGAATCCGATGACGCGACCCGGGCCAAGCTGCCGGGCAATGGCGGCGGTGAAATAACCGTCCCCACAACCCAGGTCAACCACCGTCATTTCTGGCTCAATGCGCAAAGCCTTGACGACGCCATCCGGATCGGGCCACAAGGCGCGCCACCAGTTCTGGTCCGGCATTACCGTGGCCGGGAATAATCGGTCTTGAAGCATCATTCGATAATTCCCTTGATGTTATTCCAAATCTTTTTTTATCTGCTGATATTCCTCGCGGCTGATTTCCCCACGGGCGTAGCGCTGGTCAAGAAGTTCACGTGCGTTTTCTTCTCTCTTGTGCGTTCCATGGTTGCCGCACATGGGCAAGCCGCCGCTGCGGAAGAGGAAGACCAGTATCACGATGAGAAAGATCAGCGGAAATATCCACATCAACGGAAACATGCCCCACGGTCCATAGTTCCACATCATTAAGTTACCTCCTTGGTTTTCGCCGCCGCCGAATTGTGCCCAATTGGACGGCTATGCTGTTTGACCTCGCTTGCGACCGCGGCTGGGTGTGCGTCCAGCCAATGTTTCAAGTCGTGCAGAATGCGCAACAACTCGGTGTCGGCGAGGCAGTAATAGATAAAAGCTCCGCGACGTTTGGCCCGGACGAATCCCGCCTCACGCAACACGCGCAGGTGGAATGACACATTGGTTTGCCCCAAGCCCGTTGCATTGATGATGTCTGTCACCGGACGGCATTCCAGTCCTAAACCACACAAGATGCGTAACCGGTTCGGTTCTCCGAGCACTTTGAGTGCCGGAATAATCTGCTCTTGATCGTGTTCGGGAAATTTCATAATTAAATATTAGTCTATACTTATATGAGTGGAAACTCATATAATACCCGACTCGGTGTCAAACGTATCAGTGTGTTCAAGAGCTGCTGACTTAGCGCTGTGGATGGGGGGTCTGGGAGCGGATGGGTTCCGCACTCTGAGGGGGTCATGCGTCTCGTGCCTTCCGTATGACGTTACCCAGGTGTGCCTTCCTTCCCTATCGTCAAAGGGCCCCGAATACTTCTTGCACTGCCAGCTACGCTCAGTTTATCATTATCGCAATCGTTTAAATGATGAGCGCTCGCGATGCCCACCGCCGAAATTATTACCAGCCCAACCTGTAACGTCACCTGCTTCGACCAGGAGAAGGTGACCCGGATCAAGTCCGATCTGGCGAAGGATGAGCAGTTACTGCCGCAACTGGCCGAGCTGTACAAGCTGCTGGGCAACGTCACGCGCCTGAAGATACTGCTCTCGCTCGCCCATGGCGAGTTGTGCGTCTGCGACGTGTCCCATGTGCTGGGACTGACCGTCGCCGCCACCTCACACCAGCTCAAGCTGCTGCGCAGCCAGGGCTGGCTCACCATGCGCAACGACGGCAAGATGGTCTATTACCAGGTGCACAGCGAGGGCCTGCTCAGGGCACTCAAGGGCGACTTGCGTCTCTTGGAGAAGCGCCTGGCCTGACCCGGGTGAAAGCCATGAGTGCGGACATGGGCAAAAAGACGCTTGAGTTGGAAGTCGAAGGACTCTGCTGCACGGAGTGCGCAGTAGCCGTCGAAAAAACCCTCTCCCACCGGGCAGGCGTGGATCAGGTGAAGATCCTCTCGGCCGCCGAGAAGGTGCGACTCAACTACGACGAGAGCAAGACCAGCAAAGAGGAACTGGCGGATTCGATTGCGGCCTTGGGCTACAAGGTCCGGTACAAGGGCGAGGACGTTGCGGCCACGGCCAAAGCAGGAGGGTCGCGAGTGAGCCGCGAGGTCGTTCGATTCGGGTTCGTGGCCCTGGTTGCGCTCATCGCGTTGCTCGAAATCGGCGGGGAGTATCTGGGCTGGTTCGAGAAGGCGCAGGAGAGGATTCCGGTGCCGGTTCTGCTCGCGACCATAGCCATCGGAGGCTACCCCATCTTCAAGCGCGCCGTGCTCGGCGCGATCAGCAAACAGATCAACGTCGACTCCATGATGAGCGTGGGGATTCTGAGCGCCGCCGCCATCGGCCAATATACTTCCTCCATGCTCATCGTTTTCTTCATGGGGATCGCGCACTTCCTGGAGGAATTCACCACCAGAAAATCCCGGAAAGCCATTCAAGAGCTGGTCAAGTTCTCCCCCAAAACGGCCCACGTCAAGTTAAACGGGCAAGAGCGGGAGATCGCCGTGGAGGCATTACGGGTCGGCGACATCGTTGCGGTGCGCCCGGGCGAACAAATCCCTGCGGACGGCGCAGTCGTAGCCGGTGTGAGTTCCGTGAATCAGGCCTCCATCACCGGCGAGAGCATGCCTGTGGCGAAACAGGCGGGAAGCGAGGTCTTCGCCGCGACGATGAACGAACGCGGCTATCTGGAAGTGAAGGTGAGCCGAATCGGCGCCGACACGACCTTTGGCAAGATTATCAAGCTCGTCGAAGAGGCCGAAGCGGTCAAGGCGCCTGTGCAGAAGTTCGCCGACCGGTTTACCACCTATTTCCTGCCCGCTGCGATCGGGGTTGCCGTCCTCACTTATCTCATTTCTGGCGAGCTCATCTACGCGATCTCGGTCCTCGTCGCCGCATGCCCGTGCGCCGTGGGATTGGCGACGCCGCTGTCCGTGATTGCCAGTGTCGGAAGCGGCGCCAGGAGAGGACTCCTGATCAAGGGCGGTCTTTACCTCGAACGGCTGGCAAAGGTCGATTGCGTGGTCATGGATAAAACCGGAACCGTGACGCTTGGCAAGCCCCAGGTCACCGACGTGGTGTCGTTGAACGGATTACCGGCGGAGGGTCTGCTCAAGCACGCGGCGAGCCTCGAAAAAAATTCCGAGCATCCGATCGCCTCGGCGATCCTGTCGTATGCCGGGGCGCAAAACGTTCTTGCGCCGGATGCCGAGCACTTCGAATACACCGTAGGGCGAGGGCTTCGTGGCATCGTGGAAGGGAAAGCGGTTGTGCTGGGGAACGTTCGCTTGCTGCAAGGCTTGAGGATATCGCTTTCCCCGCACGCCGAATCGGTCATCAGCGCGCTCGGAAACGAGGGCAAGACCGCTCTCCTGTTGGCCATCAACGGCGTGGCCGAGGGAATTGTCGGCGTCGCGGACGTGATGCGCGAGGAAGTGCCCGCGGTGATCGAAGCACTGCGGCAGCTCGGTATCAAGCGTCTCATGCTGCTGACCGGCGACAACGAGCGGGTGGCGGCAGCAATCGCCAACAAGCTCGGCATCACGGATTACCGATCCGGCCTGTTGCCGGAAGACAAGATTGAAATCGTCAAAGCACTACAGCGCGCGGGGTTAACGGTGGCTATGGTTGGCGACGGCGTCAACGACGCGCCTGCCTTGGCGCAAGCCGACGTGGGGATCGCCATGGGCGTGGTGGGCAGCGACGTCGCGTTGGAGGCTGCCCATGTGGCACTGATGCGAGACGATTGGAGCCAGATTCCACAGGCTATCCAGGTGGGCCGCCGGACCTACCGGGTGATTCGGCAGAATATTTTTCTCGGCATCACCTGGGACATTGTCACGATGGGGCTTGCCTCGGTGGGGATTATCGGCCCCGTCCTGGCCGCAGCAACCGAGGTGGTCCCGGATGTGTTCGTATCACTCAACTCGGCCCGGCTTCTCAAAGCACCCGAAAGACTGTTCAGTAGAACGGCAGTTGCCGATGGATCCTAAGCTGCTGGGCTCGTCACCGGAGCAAGAACATGAAAGGAGATATGGAAATGAAGAAATCAATCAAGACCGTTACGCGAAGAACCACATCAAGCAGTACCACCAGGAAGCGCGGATTCTGGATTGCAGGCGCACTCGCGTTAGGCGCTGCACTTGCGACGGGGACGGCGCTATTGGCCGGCGGCGGAGTCGCCAACGCTGGCTTACCCGACCTGCTGGGCAAGGCGCAGCCGTCGCTGCCCAAGGGAGCGTTGCAGGTGCAAGACCTGGAGGCCGATCCAAAAGGCTATACCGGCAAGATTCTCGTGCGCGGCGTCGTCGCGAAAGTTTCTCCCAATGATCCACAGCTCTTCGCATTGATCGACTCGCGCGAGGCCCGTGTCTGCCAGGACCTGCATTGCGCCAAGTTCTACCTGCCGATCAAGGTCAAGGATACGAATCTCAAACCCTGGGATGAGGTGAACGTGCGCGGGATCATGACGGAGGACACGGACAAAAAAATGGTTTATCTCCGCGCCGACTCGGTAGAGAACCTGGGCTCGATCAAGAAATGAACCTCGGCAAACTGGTGTGGCGCAACCTGCTGCGCCGGCGCGGGCGCTTTGTCTTCACCTTGGCGGGCGTGAGCGTGGGCATGGCGGCGTTCGTCGCGCTTATGACCATTGGGCAAGGCCTGACCACGGAAATCAAGAAGCAGGCGCAAGGACTTGGCGCCAATCTGGTGGTCACGCCCAAGGGCTGGTGCGCCTATGAACAAATCTCGGTGCTCACCGGAGAGCAACTGCCCGAGGCGATCCCCATGTCCGAGCTGGAGAAAATTCGAGCCGTGCCGGGTGTCAAGAGCGCCGTTCCCTACCTCAACGAGAAGACTGCGTTCCGCAACCAGCCGGTGCCGGTAATCGGCGTGTGGCCTGAAGAGATGCGCGCGTTGCAGAAGTGGAGTATCGATTCCGGGCGCTACTTCAACTCTCTGGATGAGCGTGGGATCGTGGTCGGGTCGGCAATCGCCAAACAGTTCAAGCTCCGGCCGGGCGACGAATTCACCGTGCGCGGCAAGACGATTCCCGTGATAGGTATTCTTCGGGAAGCGGGCAGCAAGGACGACATCGCCACCTTCATTCCGCTCGCTCTTGCGCAGCAAATTTATGACGTGCAGGACAAGGTGTCGTTCATCGCCGTCCAGGTGAGTGACCTCGAAAAAATCGAGGCAACTAGCCTTAAAATCCAGGAAGTTGCCAATGTCGCCGTCGTCACCGACAAGCAACTGCTGTCTTCGGTCCTGTCCATCGTGGGTTCGGTCGGTGCGGCCATGCAGGCGGTGGCGGCAGTCGGCGTACTTGCTGCGGCGTTCGGTATCGTCAATACCCTGCTCACCGCAGTGCATGAACGCCGGCGCGAGATCGGCATTCTGCAGGCGCTCGGCAGCACCCGACGTACATTGTTCCTGGCATTCATGCTCGAATCCGGGCTCTACGGCTTGCTCGGCGGGATTCTGGGCGTGACGATTGGCGTTCTCGCTGCTTACCTGTTCGGCTCTTACCTCACCGACAATGCGTTCACAGCGTCACTGCATCAGTCACAGACGGTGGCGATCGACTATGGGACCATCCTTCTCACTTTGGGCTTTTCCGTGTGTCTCGCACTCTTCGCTGGTCTTTACCCGGCGTACCGGGCGACCAAGCTCTCTCCGGTGGAGGCCATGCGCTATGTCTAACACTGTCATCGAACTGGAGAAAGTGAGCAAAACTTACGGCAGTGGCGCCGCTGAGGCGAAGGCGGTCTCGGAGGTGTCGATGACCGTGGAGCGCGGCGGCTGGGTCGCGATCATGGGGCCTTCCGGGCATGGCAAAAGTACGCTGCTGCAACTCATCGGCGGCCTGGACCGCGCCAGCGCCGGCCGCATTGTGCTGGACGGCGCGGAGCTTGGCACCCTCGATGCCGCGGAACTGGCGGCTGTGCGCGGCAAAAAAATCGGTTTCGTGTTCCAGTTCTTCAACCTGATGCCGCACCTTACGGCGCTGGAAAATGTCGAGATCGCGCTGTGGCTCGGCGGCGGAACCCACAACAACGGGCGCGCCATGGAGCTGCTGGAACGCTTTGGCTTGGGAGACAAGGCCCACCACCTACCGAGCATGCTCTCCGGTGGCCAGCAGCAGCGCGTTGCGATTGCGCGCGCCTTGGCCAACGAGCCCGATATTCTTCTCATGGACGAGCCCACCGGCAACCTGGACTCCGGCTCCGAGGTGGAGCTGCTGACCTTACTCGGAGAGCTAAACAAGGCAGGCAAAACACTGCTGATGGTCACCCACAACCCGGCGGTGGCGCAATGTGCCGAACGCGTGCTGCAAGTCAAAGACGGCAGGATCGTTGGGGATGCACGGAATGGAAAACATTAGCATGCTTTACAACGGACTACGTTGGGCTGTGTTGGTCATCGCCCTGAGCGCTCCTTTAAGTACGCAGGCGGTAGCCCCACCAGTGCCCACGTTCACGACCATGGAAGGGAAGCAGATCCGTTTGAGCGATCTGCGCGGCAAGATCGTACTCATCCATTTCTGGGCGACGAGCTGCGGGATTTGCCTTGTGGAAATGCCTGATCTCATCCAAACCTATCAGCAGTTTCGCAAGCGGGGATTCGAAGTGATCGCGGTGGCCATGCACTACGACCAGCCCGGCGACATCAAGGCGTATGTCCGCAAACAAGGGCTGCCGTTTCCTGTCGTCTTCGACCAGGAAGGCAAGCTCGCGAGTGAGTTCAACCAGGTCGGCGTGACGCCGACGACGTTCCTCATCGACGCGTCGGGCAGACGGATATCGAAGACGGTGGGGATCATCGACTTCGGCAAGCTGCGTGCCTTCCTGAAATCGGCGGACGTGGAAGGACGCTAATCCTCTGGAAATCAATTATGAAAAATCACTTCGTTCCATTCGCCGGCTTTTTTCTCCTCGCCGCCGCGCTTGCCGGATGCGCAAGTTTCCAATCGCATCCCATCGTGCCAGCCGATACGGCGGCTGCATTTGAAGCACGCACGCTACATAGCGCGGGTCTCAAACAGTTCCTGGAACGTAATCTCGGGCGAGAAGCCATTCCATGGCCATCCGGCTCATTAAATCTTGAGACGCTCACTCTTGCGGCCTTTTATTACAGCCCCGATCTGGATGTGGAGCGCGCCAAATGGGGCGTGGCGGAAGCCGGGATGATCACGGCCGGTGCACGCCCCAACCCTAACCTCGGCATCTCCGCAAAGCACAATAACGATGCGCCTAACGGCGTCTCGCCCTGGACCCTGGGCTGGAATCTGGATATCACGATCGAAACCGCCGGCAAGCGGGGGTATCGCTTAGAACATGCCCAACACCTGTCCGAGGCGGCCCGTTTCAACATTGCGAGTGTCGCGTGGCAAGTGCGAAGCCGGGTACGAGCTAATCTGGTAGAGCTTTATGGGGCGCGCGAATCCGAGGCGCTGCTGGGCCAGGAGGAAGCAGTTCAGAAACACCTGGTCGGTCTGCTTGAGCGGCGCCTCGCGTTAGGCGACATTTCCCTGCCGATCGTCACGCAAGCCCACATCGCTCTGGAGCAAACGCGATTGGCCCTGCGGGACGCGCAAATGCGCAGCAGCGAAGCGCTTGCACGTCTGGCTGCGGCGATCGGGCTTCCGGCCAGCGCCTTGGAGGGGGTCAGCCTATCGCTTGAGGATGTCACCCGCATTCCCGCAGATGCCAATCTCACCTCCTCCGATGTGCGCCGCCAAGCCCTCTTGAATCGGGCCGACATTTTGGCCGCACTCGCCGAATACGAGGCAAGCCAGTCCGCCCTGCGCACCGAGATCGCCAAACAGTATCCGGACATCGGTTTGGGGCCGGGCTACCTCTGGGACGCGGGCCAAGTCAAATGGTCCTTGGGATTGTCCCTGGTGCCGCCGATCTTGAACCGCAACGAGGGCCCCATCGCCGAGACAGAGGCGCGCCGCAAGCAAGCTGCCGCGACCTTTATTGCGCTGCAGGCAAAAGTGATCGGCGAAATTGACCTGGCACTGAGGAGTTATCGGGCCGCCCTGGAGAAAACCACTGCCGCGGAAACCGTGCTCGCCTCCCAGAAGCGATACCAACAATCCGTCGGCGCCCAATTCAACGCCGGGGAAGCGGATCGGCTGTCGCTCTTAAGCGCCCGGCTGGAGCTTTCGGCGGCCGAGCTTGCGCGGCTCCAAGCCGTGATGACCGCACAGCAGGCATTGGGACGGCTGGAAGACGCGATGCAACGTCCGGCCGCGTCCGAGCCGCCCCTTTCGGCAATGATCGAGAAAACCCCAAGAACAGAGGAAAACAAGCCATGAAGCTCAAGCCTATGGTCGCAATGACCGCCGTGGCGGCCATCCTTGCCTTCTCGGCCTGGCATCTGACGCAAGGGCGGGAAGAGGCCGCCGAATCGAAGCCCGAGCAACCAGCGGAGGCGCCTGCGTCATCCGGGAAAGCCGGCGAGCAGGTCGTCGTGCTCGACCAGGCCGCAGAAATGAAGAGCGGAGTGGCCGCCGCGCCGCTTCAGCCTATTTCCTATCACCGGCAGGTTCAGGCTTATGGAGCGGTTCTGCCCCTCCAGGGGCTCATCGATCTGCGCAATAGTATTGAGACGGCGCGCTCCCAACGGGAGAAGGCGGCGGCAATGCTCGAAACATCCCGCAGGGAATATGAACGGCTCAAGGTGTTGCATGCCGATGACCGAAACGTATCCGACAAAGCCCTGCAAACTGCGGAGGCTGCGTGGAAAACCGACGAAGCGAACGTGCGTGCCGCCCGTGCGGCGTTGAACGCGATCGAGCAAAATGCGCGGCAGCAGTGGGGCGGGGTGCTCGCCAAGGCAGCTTCGGATGGATCGCCGCTGTTCAAGCGTCTGGTAGAACAGCAGGAGGTGCTGCTCCAGATTACGGCGCCTTCCGGGGTACACATTCCGCAACCGCCCCGAACCGCCGGGATTCGCCTGGCTGACGAAGCGTTCGGCACCGCCACCCTGATTTCCCCCGCCCCGCGCACCGATGCACGCCTTCAGGGAACGAGCTACTTCTATTCCTCCGCCGCACCCAGCCTGCTGCCCGGCATGAACATCACGGCGTACCTTCCGTACGGAGAAAAAACTCAAGGCGTGGTCATCCCCGCTTCCGCCGTCGTTTGGTGGCAGGGAAAGGCCTGGATTTATGTTCAAGAGGGTGCGCAGCACTACGTCCGCCAGGAAATTCCCACGGACAACCCCATCGAGGATGGCTGGTTCGCATCCAGGGCGTTCAAGGCGGGTGAAAAAATCGTCGTGACCGGTGCGCAGATGCTGCTTTCACAGGAATTCCGCTCGCAAATCCAGTCGGGAGAGGAAGGTGAAAGTGGCGAAAAAGGCGAGGCGGGCGAGAAAGGCAAAAAAGAATGACGCACACCGACACCGGCATGCTCGCCGCAATCGTTCGTTTCTCGCTGCGCTTCCGGGGCGTGGTCATCGCCCTGGCCTGCATTGTTGCCGGATACGGGATCTACACCCTGTCCGGCGCGAAGTATGACGTGTTTCCCGAATTCGCCCCGCCCCAAGTCGTAATACAGACCGAAGCTGTCGGCTTGTCGCCGGAGCAGGTGGAAGTCCTCGTCACCCAGCCGATCGAAAACGCCGTCAACGGAACGCCGGGCGTCGAATCGATGCGCTCCAGCTCGATTCAGGGTCTGTCGGTCATCACCGCGGTATTCAAAGTCAGCAGCGATATCTATCGCGACCGGCAACTCCTCGCCGAGCGGCTGGCCCCCCTGGCGTCCCAATTGCCCCAGGGCGTTCAGGCTCCCGCCATGTCGGCTTTGACCTCGTCCACGAGCGTCGTCATGGCAGTCGGTCTCACTTCCGACAGGCGCTCCATGATGGAACTGCGGACCATCGCCGATTGGACGTTGAAGCCTCGTCTGCTGGCGGTGCCGGGCGTGGCGAAGGTGGCCGTATTCGGTGGCGAGGTCAAGCAACTGCAAATCCAGGTCAGGCCCGAGCGGCTGGCCAAATACAAGCTTTCCGTCGAGGATGTCCTCGTCGCAGCGCGCCAGGCAACGGGCGTGCGAGGCGCGGGGTTCATCGACAACGCAAATCAGCGCATCGTCTTGCAAAGCGAGGGGCAAGCGCTCGCCGCCGAGCAGATCGCCCGGACCGTCCTCATCCACCAGGATGGCGGCAGCGTCACATTGGGCGACGTTGCGCGCGTTGGCGCCGCTCCCGCTCCCCCGGTGGGCGCTGCGGCCGTCATGGGCAAGCCAGCCGTGCAGTTGGTCATATCGGATCAGTACGGCGCGAATACGCTGGAAGTGACGCAGCGGATCGAGCAGGCACTGGTTGACATGCGGCCCGGCCTGGCGGCGCAGGGTGTCGGGCTGGACACAGTTTTCCGCCCAGCCGATTTCATCCAGATCGCCACCCGCAACATGCAGTCCTCCCTCATGATCGGCGCCGTGCTGGTAGTCGCCGTGCTGGCGTTGTTCCTGTTCAACCTGCGCACCGCGGCCATTTCGCTCCTCGCGATTCCCCTATCCTTGCTTACCGCGTCGACAGTCCTGGATTATCTCGGGTTCAGCCTCAATACCATGACACTGGGCGGGCTAGCCATCGCCATCGGCTTGCTGGTCGACGACGCGGTCATCGTGGTGGAAAACATTTATCGGCGACTGCAGGAGAACCGTCATCTGGAAGCGCCCCGCGCCCCCCTGACCGTGATACTCGGGGCCGCCTTGGAAGTGCGTAGCGCCGTGGTCTATGCCACTTTCGCCATCGCCATGGTGTTCGTGCCGGTGCTCACCATGTCAGGAGTAGCGGGGCGCTTGTTCGCACCCCTCGGCATTGCCTACATTCTCGCGACGCTCGCTTCTCTTCTGGTGGCCGTGACCGTGACACCGGCCCTGTGCTTCGTCATGCTCGTCAACCGTCCGCTGCCTGAGCAGGAGCCTCCCCTGATGCGATGGCTTAAAGAACGGTACCGATCACTTCTCACACGTATGGAACACCATCACCGCAGCGTCATCGCGGTGGCCGCACTGGCGACGCTGGCTGGGTTGGCAATGCTCCCGTTCTTCGGCGGCGAATTCTTGCCCGAGCTCAAGGAAGGCCATTTCATCATCCACATGGCGGAGGTGCCCGGTACTTCTTTGCAGGAATCGCTTAGAACCGGCCACCTCGTCACCGCTGAGCTGCTGAAGCTCCCGATCGTCCGTATGGTCGCGCAGCGGGCAGGTAGATCCGAAGGGGCGGACGACACTACGGGCACACAATACAGCGAGATTGACGTCGACTTGAAACCGATCAACGCCGAAGCGGCCGAGCATGCCCAGTCGGACATCCGCAAGGCCTTGGTGCAGTTTCCGGGAGCCAATTTCTCCGTCAAAACCTTTCTTACGGAACGAATCGAAGAAACTTTGTCCGGCTACACCGCCTCCGTGGTGGTAAACGTATACGGCAATGACCTGGATGTGCTGGACAGAGAAGCGCAGGAGATCGCCAAGGTACTGGGCCAGGTTCGCGGGGCAGCCGACGTGCAAGTGCAGTCGCCCCCGGGAACGCCACAGCTCGTGGTGCGACTGCGCCAAAATTCACTGGACCGGTGGGGTTTCCGCACTCTCGAAGTGCTCGATGTGATCCGCACCGCTTACCAAGGAGATGTCGTGGGGCAAGTCTACGAGGGCAACCGGGTATTCAATGTGGCAGTGATCCTCGACCCGCGGAAGCGCAAAAGCATCGCCGACGTCGGTTCATTGCTGCTGCGTAGCCCAAACGGCACCTATGTGCGCCTGGATCAGCTTGCAGACATATATGAGAATTCCGGACGCTATACGGTGCTGCATAATGGCGCGCGACGGGTACAGACCGTCACCAGCAATGTGACGGGGCGCGATGCAAAGTCTTTTGTGAACGAGGCAAAGAAAAGGATCTCTTCGGCTCTTGCGCTCCCACCCGGAACCTATGTGGAGTTCAGCGGCGCCGCCGAAGCGCAAGCCCGGTCCACACGGGATCTGCTGGTTTACTCGGCCATGGCGGGCATCGCAATCATACTTCTGTTGTCGATGATGTTGCGAAGCTCACGCAACCTGCTGCTCATCCTGACCAACCTGCCGTTTGCGCTGGTCGGCGGTGTGCTTGCAGTGCTCGTGTCAGGCGAAGGACTGTCCGTGGGATCGCTGATCGGCTTTGTGACCCTGTTCGGCATCACGCTCCGCAACTCCGTCATGATGCTTTCCCACTACGACCACCTGGTCAACGCGGAAGGAGCGGTCTGGGGGCCGGAAACCTCGCTGCGCGGAGCACAGGAGCGGCTCGCACCGATTCTGATGACCGCTCTCGTGACCGCCCTGGGTCTGCTGCCGCTGGCCATCGGCAGCGGTGCGCCCGGGCGCGAAATCGAAGGGCCGATGGCGATGGTGATTCTTGGTGGCCTGTTTACGTCCACCATGCTCAACCTTCTGATTCTTCCGGGACTCGCGCTACGTTACGGCCAATTTAAACGTTCTAGTCAATATTGACTCGATCTGGGTGCTTTGACAATTCCGTGCGAGCGATGCTCACGCGGACTGGCACGGGCATTCGGCGATGTGTGGCAACACCCACGACGTTCGTGATCGATCTCCAGTACCGTCGGACCTTGCAATTTCGGGGCGCTAAAAATTCTATTGATCAGTGATTATTCCGTAGTATATTGCAATCTTTGAATAGACTTTTATTTCAAGGCGAATTGTTTGATCCATCATGAGACTTACCCGCAAAACCCGCCTGACCGCAGCGCTGCTTGCGCTGGTTAGCATGCTGTTCATGCAGCTTGCCGTGGCGGCTTATGTCTGTCCTGGCTTGCAAATGGGCGATCAAGGTGCGGTGATGCTTTCGCAATCGCAATCGCAACCCGACTCGGGTTCGATGCCCGGTTGCGATCAACCCGACCCTAAACAGCCAGCGCTGTGTCATGCACATTGCCAGGATGGCAAGCAGTCGCTAGACAAGGCGGAACTTCCGCCTATCCTGTCGGCGCTTGCGAGCGGTTTCTTTACAGCTGTTGTCAATTCCGACATTCTTCAGCGTCCGTTTAGCACCTCCGTTCCACTTCTCACGCGAACCACCGCGCCGCCGCTTTCCATCCGGAACTGTTGCTTCCGAATTTGACTGTCTAGACCGTATCGAAGTCATCGTCGCGCTTAGCGCTGACGACTTGCATTCGTTCGTTGTCTGGAGGTTACTACATGTATTTTGCTTATTCCGTTTCCCCTACGGGGAGGCGTGCAGCGCATTTCACATGGCGGCACGCTTGGCTGGCTATCACACACGAGTTGGCGATTGGGGTGTTATCTGATGCCGTTCGCGCAGCGCAACCACCGCTCACTTTAGGTCAAGCGCAGCACCTCGCTATCGAGCGTTCTCGTCAAATTGTCGCCAATGACGCTGCCGTTCAGGCATCACGCGAGATGGCGGTTTGAGAAAGCCTAAGCATTGCCGGTTTGGGGTGGCAACCTCTGCAGGCTCGTGCTTCTTCTGCAGCGCCACGGTCTTCCTGTGTTCGACGCTGCTATCCGGCGCAGCGCAGGCCCAGTCAGTCCTGGATGAGGTCCACCCCGTTGTGCAAGCCGCTGCTGCACTGCATCCAGACCCTGCGCTCGGCTGCACGCCTTGTGTGCGCTGTTACATGGTGCCCGCCACGCCTGTACATTCATTCGGAAGTGAGCACAAGGAACCTAAAAAGTCTTTTCTGGCAAGTACTGTCCCAGGCCTCGAAGGACAGTGGCATTTCATCGATGTAGTGGCATTGCGTGTCCCATTGGCAGCACGCATTGCGTATTGCCGGTGGCGCAATTAGCCGTCGACAAGAACCTTCACAGCCAGCTTTACATATCCCCATATCGATATTGAAGGAGAATGGAATGGACGCTTCCCCCCGGCGACGGGCTACTGAGGTGCCGTAGGATGGGAAGAGAGGTGGATCCTCATGGGCCGACGGCATCTAAGTGCCAAATTGGGAGGAACATGGAGTTCTTCCAGGCAAACCAGAGGATCCGAAATGAAGCATAGCGTAGTCGGCATTGACATTGCAAAGCGGGTATTTCAACTGCACTGGGTGGATATTGAGACGGGAGAGATCGTGAGTTTGCAGCTCAAGCGCGAGAAGTTTCTGGAACATTTTGCCAACCGGCAACCTTGCCTGATCGGCATGGAAGCGTGCGGCGGCGCCCAGCACTGGGCGCGGGAGTTGATCAAGCTGGGGCATCAGGTCAAGCTGCTGTCCGGCAAGCTCGTCAAATCTTTCGTGATGGGCAACAAGGGCGATGCGGCTGATGCCAGGGCGATCTGGACTGCTGTACGGCAACCGGGCATCAAACCGATTGCGATCAAGACCGAACAGCAGCAGGCCATTCTTGCGCTGCACCGCATGCGCCAGAGCTTGGTCAAGATACGCACCATGCAGGTCAACGCGTTGCGGGGCTTGCTCACCGAATACGGAGAGGTCATGCCGCAAGGCAAGGCCGGTTTGCGCAAAGGGATTGCGGCCGCGCTTGAACGAACCGCCGAGCGGCTGCCGGGCATCGTGATCGAAGCCTTACGCGAGCAATGGCAACGCATTACCGAACTGGACAACCAGATCATTGGGATTGAACACAAGCTCCAGGTCTGGCTGAAGACGGACAAGGCGGCCAAAGCCCTTGCCGCCATCCCCGGGGTCGGGCTGCTCACTGCCACCGCAGCAGTGGCCACCATGGGGGATGCCAGCGCCTTCAAATCGGGGCGTGAATTTGCCGCCTGGGTAGGATTGGTCCCCAAACAAACCGGCACGGGTGGCAAAACGAAGTTGCTGGGGATCAGCAAGCGTGGCGACACCTACTTGCGAACCCTGCTGATCCACGGCGCCCGCTCGGTGCTGATGCACGCCAGGCAACCTGGGGCGTGGGTCGATGAATTAGGCAAGCGCAGGCCGTCGAATGTGGTGGTGGTTGCGCTCGCCAACAAGATGGCACGAACGATCTGGGCCCTGTTGGCCCATGATCGGGCGTACCAGGGCGATTGGGTCAGCATCAAGCCTGCGTAGGGCGGATACTGGACCAATTGATCAATGAACCAAACAAAGGAATGAATGCGGAAAGATTGCGATAGGTAGAAATTGTGTGATGGCAAACAGGTCAGACCGTGGCTTGCTAAACCTGAATGATGGATCGGACATAAAAGTCCGCCAGGAGAATGAGGGGCAAGCCAGCAAATTCCATCGGGGCCCGCAGGGAAATATCCTGCAACAAGGCCGGATATAGAACTGCAGCCTTAGCTTGTTGACCAAAACACAATCAAAACCCTTGCAATCGGGAAGCGTCCATATAGTTCATCATGAAGAAGTTACTCATCACACTGATCGGCATCATCACTTTTAGCGCCACCTTTCCGGCTGTTGCAGGTCCGGATTTCCAGGCGATTGAACAGGCTCGCAAGGCCGCCAGCCAGACGGTTGCGGCGTCCAGCGCAAGCGGCAAAGACTGCGAGTCTCAAAAGCTGATCTTGCCGCTCGACCACGGCCCGCGCGCACAGACCACGCCTTATCTGAATCAGCAGCGCAAGGGGCGGTTTGAGGCAGATATGAAGGCGTGCAAGGAGGCAGCAGCCAAGTGAGGCTGTCGTGCTGCGCTCAATTGAACGCCACAGTTCTTCGACGATCAACCCTCGTCAACACCCGTAGTTTCGTTGTTCCCGTAGATAACCAACCATAGGAGATTCTCATGAAGAAATTTGCAATCATCACGGTCACTGTCGCTTCCATGCTCGCCTCAGGTTCGATCCTCGCTCAGCAAAAGATGGATGATATGAAGGGCATGGACATGGGTGCGAAGCCCGTAGCCAGCGCGAAGACGACGCATGTGGCGTTGGCTGTCGTCAAGAAGGCTGATCCCAAAGCAGGCACGGTGACGTTGGCGCACGAACCGATCAAAAGTATGAACTGGCCTGCGATGACTATGGCATTCAAGGTCAAGGACAAGATGCTTTTCGACCAGTTGACCGAGGGCAAGAAAGTTGAAGTCGAGTTCGTGCAGGACGGCAAGGATTACGTCGTCACTAAGGTCAAGTAAGAGTGAGAGCACGCTCGGTAGATTCAATCCGCCTTGCTCGTGATCGAAGCTGGGCGGAAGAATGCGCCTCTTGTCGGCACGATGACGATGACCGGACATGAAAGTGTATGGGGCCTGGGGAGCAACGGAACAATTATGGGGAGATTCCTATTACTGTTCCGTTGCTCCTGAAACCTCAAGCACGGCGGTCTATCGAATCACCCCACTTGCATTCCCGACATTAATGTCGAGACCTGGCAAGTTGGCGTTTTCAGGTTGAACTCGCGATCGAGGTTTAAGTCAAATTTGTAGTGTACGGATAGGTCAATTCTTTAAATTGGGAGACGTCACATGTGGAATCAAATGATGAGCTATGGATGGGGTTGGATGAGCCTTGGCATGGTGTTGTTTTGGGCGCTCGTGATCCTCGGCATCGCGGTGCTGGTGAAATCGCTGGCCAGCGCGCCACCCACTGAAAACGTACGTGACATTCTGATGGCGCGCTATGCGCGCGGCGAGATCGAGCGTGAGGAGTTCGAGCAGAAAAAACGCGATCTCAATCGTTGATCGGGGAGGCCTAGAGCATTACCTACGGTTAAACGTAAACCACAGAAAGGAGCATGATATGAAAGGGCACGATACCCCTTCCCCGCGTCGAGCGTGGCTCAAAAAAGCGTTCGTCCTCTCTATTGCCGTAACAGCATTGCCGAAACTGGCACTCAGCGACGGCAAAGCGGTTAAAGCAAGCAAAACAGCGGTGCATTACCAGGATCATCCCATGCCAGGAAAAATGTGCGGGATGTGCCGATTTTTCATTCCGCACGGCGCTACTTCCCCAGGTAAAGGCATGATGGGCTCAGGCATGTCTGGCATGAAAGATTGTCAAGACGGCTCGTGCCAAGTAGTTGCCGGTAAGATCAGTCCAATGGGCTACTGCACTCTGTATAATCCGTTGCCAGCTTGACTATTTCATCGCCCGTATGGGGATACCCAGAATTTGGGCGGTGTGTTTCTAGACCGCCAACTCGGGGATAAAGACGAAGTAGGCGTTCAACATATACAGGCCGGACAAGATCAACAAGAGCGCGCCTACGATTCGAATGAAAAAAACACCTATCTTTGTTGGAATGGCACTCGGCGCAATCGAAGGATTGTTCGTCGCGATTCCTGATGGACTGGGATTAAAGATCGTAATGATGTCCATCGGAGCGGTCGCGGGAACAGCTGTCGGAGGCGCGATTTCGCGAATAGGCGAAAGGGGCCGCAAGATACCTCTTCAGAAAGATTCGATTCCTGGAGTTGGACTCTCTTCTGAGGACCGAATGAAAACGTACTGGCGTGACAAAGGAAAAATTTATCCGATGCTCGGTCATCCGGATCCGGAGGGCGCGACGCGCGATCCAGATCAATTATTCTGATCACTTGTCTCGTTTAAGCAAATCTTTCACTGCGTCCTTAGCGTTATCGATAGTAGCACCTGCGTCCTCCGCCACCTGCTTACCTGTCTGCTTGAATAATGATTTCTTGGACGCGAGCGTTCCGTCCGGTGCCCTGACAATTTCTGCTTTCGTATCGAAGTCCTTACCTGCAGAACCGGTCTGTCTGCGAATTTCCGCGCCTTGCGCTTGAATATCACTGCGCATGGCGGAGGGTGTCGCCGAACCGGCAGCGCTTGGTGCAGATGTCTTGGCGCGAGAGACTTCCTTGCGATGTTGATGATCTATTGCAGCCGTATCTGGGTTCAATTGCGGATCAGTAGCGGCTTGGTCATGTCGTGCGCGAATATCATCGAATGAGGCAGGTAGCGCAGTCCCATCCGAGAAGACGTGATTGGGACGCAAACCCTGACGCGCGAGTTCTGCATCGAATAGCGCGAACGCTGCGGCACTGTTGCCGCCGTACTGCTCCGCATATCGCATGAACATATCAAGATTATGGGGGTCTTGGGCAATGTCGATGGAAATGGTCTCCCCATGCTCGCGGGCAGTGGAAAGCCTTTCGACAAACGCTGTACGTTCGGCGAACGTGGCATCTGCGCGTTCTGATCTTGAAGTTGCAGTCGCAAGACGCGACGACATCTCTTTCGCCTCTCTGGAATCGGAGACGATGACGTTCATGACGATCGAATCTCGTGATACCCGGTCGCCGAATTGCTTGAACTCGGCGATCTGGTCGTTGGTCAGCGTGCCCAATACCTTCTGCTGGTCTGCCGATAGGCCGGACTGATAGTTTTTACTTGCATTTGCTTGAACCTGCGCTCCTGCAAACGAGGTGTTGACCCCAAGATGCCCGGATGCGCCGAAAGCGATCTGCGCGACTTGAGCTTGAGTGAGCCCGGTTCTGTCAGACACGCCCTTGGTGATTTGATCCAGTCGATTCAGGTTTTCACCCATTTGCTCGAAGCTGCTGGACGTCGTTC
>JAJZUU010000118.1 GCA_021848325.1 Pseudomonadota bacterium
ATACAGGGCGCGACCACTGCCCGACCCTCTCCCCCGGCCCCTCTCCCCCGGGGAGAGGGGGGAAGGGCGGGCGAAGGCGGCGACGATGAGCAGGATGCAATCCGCCCCCATGGCGCGGGCCTGGTACACCTGGTAGGGGTCGAGCATGAAGTCCTTGCGCAGCACCGGCAGGGCGCAGGCGGCGCGGGCCTGTTCGAGGTATTCCGGGCTGCCCCGGAAGAACTGCTCATCGGTGAGCACGGACAGGCAGGCGGCGCCGTGTCGGGCATAGCTGCGGGCGATTTGCGCCGGGTCGAAGTCCTCCCGCAGCGGGCCCTTGCTGGGGCTGGCCTTCTTGATCTCGGCGATCACGGCGGGCAGGCCGGCGGCGATCTTGGCGCGGATGGCGCCGACGAAGTCGCGGGGGGGCGGCGCCTCCTCGGCTGCGGCGCGCAGGCCATCGAGTGGCAGCGCGGCCCTGGCGGCGGCGATTTCCTCGGCCTTGACGGCGAGGATCTTGTTCAGGATGTCGGACATGCTTTCACGCCAGGGTTTCTAAAGAAACCGCAACGGGGATGCGGCTGAAAAGCGCCCTCTCTCCTAGCTCTCCCCCCGAGGGGGAGAGGGATGATGGCGCTTCGCGTTTTTGTTCATGCGATGCCCTCTCTCCTAGCTCTCCCCCCGAGGGGGAGAGGGATGATGGCGCTTCGCGTTTTTGTTCATGCGATGCCCTCTCTCCTAGCTCTCCCCCCGAGGGGGAGAGGGATGATGGCGCTTCGCGTCTTCTATTCATAGCGGGAGGAAAACGCCACCAGTTGCCGCAGCTTCTCCGCTGCCGCCCCGCTTTCCAGGGCGGCGCGGGCGCGGTCCACCCCTTCGCTCAGGGTGGGCGCCAGGCCGGCGACGTAGATCGCGGCCCCGGCATTCAGCATGACGATGTCCCGTGCCGGTCCGGGGCGGTTTTCCAGGGCGGCGAGGAACATGGCCTTGGCCTGGGCCACGTCGTGCACCGCGAGGCGTTCCGAGGGGGCCGGCTCCAGCCCGAACTCGGCGGGGCTGAGCACGTATTCGCCGACTTCCCCGTCCTTCAGCTCCGCCACGAAGGTGTAGCCGCCCAGGCTGATCTCGTCCAGGCCGTCGGCGGCGTGCACCACCATCACGTGGCGGCTGCCCAGTTCCTTCAGCACCCGGGCCAGCTTGCCCACCAGGTCGCGGCCGAATACCCCCATCACCTGGTTCCGGGCCCCCGCCGGGTTGGTCATGGGGCCCAGCAGGTTGAACAGGGTGCGCACTCCCAGTTCGCGCCGCACCGGTGCGGCGAAACGCATGGCGCTGTGGTGGCTGGGGGCAAACATGAAGCCGACGCCGATCTCGTTGACGCACTGGGCAACCTCACCGGGCGTGAGGTTGACGTTCACCCCCAGGGCCTCCAGCACGTCGGCGCTGCCACAGGTGCTGGAGACGGAACGCCCGCCGTGCTTGGCCACCCTGGCCCCGGCGGCGGCGGCCACCAGGGCGGCGGCGGTGGAGATATTGAAGGTGCGGGCGCCGTCGCCCCCGGTGCCGCAGGTGTCCACTAGGTGGTCGACCCGCTCCAGGGGGACCTTGGTGGCCAGCTCGCGCATGACCTGGGCGGCGGCGGCCAGTTCGGTGACGGTCTCGCCCTTGCAGCGCAGCGCCACCAGGATGCCGGCGATCTGCACCGGGGTCAGCTCGCCACCCATGATCTGCCCCATCACCGACAGCATTTCCTCCCGGGCGAGGTCGCGCCGGTCGATGAGGGCGGCGAGCGCCGCCTGGGGGGTCATCGTCCCTGCCCCTCAAGGAAGTTCGCCAGCAACCGATGGCCGTGCTCGGTCAGGATGGATTCGGGATGGAACTGCACCCCTTCCACCGCGAGGGTCTTGTGGCGCACCCCCATGATCTCGCCGTCCTCGGTCCAGGCGGTGATCTCCAGGCAGTCCGGCAGGCTCTCCCGCTCGATCACCAGGGAATGGTAGCGGGTGGCGCGGAAGGGGTTGGGTAGCCCGCGGAACACCCCGGCGTCCCGATGGTGGATCTGGGAGGTCTTGCCGTGCATCAGTTCCCTGGCGTGGACGATCCGGCCGCCGAAGGCCTGGCCGATGCTCTGGTGCCCCAGGCACACGCCCAGGATGGGGATCTCGCCGGCGAAGCGCCGGATCAGCGGCACCGAGATGCCGGCCTCGTCGGGGGTGCACGGCCCGGGGGAGATGACGATGTGGCTGGGGGCGAGGGCCGCCACCCGCTCCAGGTCGATCTCGTCGTTGCGGTAGACCGCCACCTCCTGGCCCAGTTCGCCCAGGTATTGCACCAGGTTATAGGTGAAGGAGTCGTAGTTGTCGATCATCAGCAGCATATTAATCTATCCTTTTGATTCTTCGATGCGATGCTGACAATTGCTTGGATTATTATCCGGTTTCTTGTCCGGTTTTTTCGTCGCTTGAAGACCGTGCCAATACCCGGCACCGGGAAAAGTCGTATTATCGCCTGCGCGATGAAACCACTCAAGTTCGATGATGAAACATCCCCCTTGGATCGATGCTTTGCATGCAGGCCAAAATCAAGGCGTGGCACTCCGCGCTACGCCATCCAGCAACTTGATGAAATTTCGTTTTGGCTTGAACTGGACCCGCAGCTCCGCCAGGTAATCGCCGAATGGCCGCGACTGGTCCTGCGCTTTCATCAACCCACCCACCTTGCGGATCAGCTTGATCGCTTCCTCGTAGGCCGCGTTGCTGGTCTGCTCGACGATGGGGGGCACCACCTGTCGGTAGAGGCTGATGGCATCCCCGGGGCGCGAAGGCTCAAGCTTGCCAGCCAGCGTGATCAGCAGATTCCGGTCACAAATGCCTTGATGCGCGGCTGCCCATGCCGCATCGAGGTCTTCCTCCCACAGGGCAATTTCTACCCGTAGGGAGGTATTGGGGGCCGATGATTTCGGCTTCCAGCGAGTGGTCGTCGTGGCCTCTCGGGTGATGACCTCGGCAAGTTTTGCCAGCGCCCGTTCACGCTGCACAGGCCAGAGACCGAGCTTGCCGGCAACATCGTGCAGTTTCTTGTAGTGTTCGAGGTTCAGCCGTTCCTCGAACTGAATCCAGGTGAGTTGCAGCGCCTCACCACTGCGTTTGCGCTTGAGGTACGCCGCCACCAGGAAATCCCGCAGCCGGTTGTCGGGCCGATCAGGAAAAGCCTTCAGGCCACGTTCCGCCCATTCCAGCGCCTTGTCCGGCTGCTCGGCCTTGATCCAGATTTCGGCGATGTTGAGAT
>JAJZUU010000061.1 GCA_021848325.1 Pseudomonadota bacterium
CGCCAACCTGGATGTCTTTACCGGCCATGACTTGATCCTCACCGGCAATACCCTGGTGACGGCCGACGCCACCCTGGGTGCAGGCGGTACCGAATCCGCCGATGCCTATACATACGCGAGCCTCGAAGCCGGCCATGACGTGAAGGTCAACGGCGACATCACCGTCCAGGCGGATGCCGTGAACAATGGCCAAGGCGCCTCCAATGCCAGAGCCGACGCGAACTTGAGCATCAGCGCGGACAACGACCTGAGCCTCACCGGCAATACCCTGGTGACGGCCGACGCCACGCTGGCGGCGGGCGGCAGCTACACCCATGCCAAGGGCAGCGCTTCGGCGGACCTGAACGCGGGCCACGATGCCACCATCAACGGCAACACGACCGTGCAGAGCACCGCCCAGAACCACGCGGACGGGGCGGAAGGCTATACCGACGCTTTCTCCGATCTGCATGTGTATGCGACAAACGACCTGTACCTGGCGGGCAACACCTCGGTCACCGCGGATGCGACGCAGACCGGGGTTACGGGGTATACGGGGTATTACGACTCTTATGGGTATTGGCATTGGTATAACAACGCGCAGGCGAAGGCTTATGCAAACCTCTCAGCGGACCATGACGCGACCATCGCTTCCGGCCCGGTCAGCGTGGGCGCTACCGCCAGCAACGAAGGTCATGCCCAGGCGAATGCAAATCTGGACGTCAATGCGCAAAACGACCTGGCTGTGACCGGTGATACCCAGGCCACCGCGGATGTGACGCAGATTGGGGCGGGGGGCTATTACGACTATTATTGGTACAACTACGCGCAGGCGAACGCTGAGACAGATCTGAGCGCGGGCCACAACGTGACCGTCAACGGCAACACCACGGTCCAGAGCGCCGCACGCACCCAAGGCGAGGAGGGATCGGGATCCGCGGGATCGCCCTACGCATACTCCTACCTGAACGTGTGGGCGGACAACGACCTGAACGTCACGGGGGATATGCTGGTCACCGCGGATGCGACGCGAACCGGGGCGGGGGGCTATTACGACTATTATTGGTACAACTACGCGCAGGCGTACTCTAATGCAAACCTGAACGCGGGCCACAACGTGACCGTCAACGGCAACACCACGGTCCAGAGCGCCGCACGCACCCAAGGCGAGGAGGGATCGGGATCCGCGGGACAGTCCTACGCATACTCCTACCTGAACGTGTGGGCGGACAACGACCTGAACGTCACGGGGGATACGCAGGTCACCGCGGATGCGACGCGAACCGGGGCGGGGGGCTATTACGACTATTATGGGTACAACTACGCGCAGGCGTACGCAAACCTGAACGCCGGCCACAATGGAACCGTCAACGGCAACATGACGGTCTCGAGCACCGCCCAGAACCAGGGCGGCGGCGAGTCCGAGTCCACGGGAAATGTCTACACCTACGCATACTCCTACCTGAACGTGTGGGCGGACAACGATCTGAGCGTCACGGGGGATCCGCTGGTCACGGCCGATGCCATCCAGCAAGGGGTGACGGGGGGGCAGTACTACTACTACAATTACGCGCAGGCGAATGCCAGCGCGTACCTGGGTGCGGGCCAGAACGTAACCATCGTCGCCGACCCCGTCACCGTAGCGGCCAACGCCAGTAACCAGGGCCGGGCAAACGCCTGGTCCAACCTCTGCGTTTCGGCCGGGGACGGCGGCGAAGGTTGCGGGGGCTACGGCTACGACAGCTACAACAGCTACGGCGCCGCCGGCAGCCTGTCTCTGACCGGCAACACCTCGGTGACGGCCAACGCAACCCAGGAAGCGGGCGGGACGAATTATTATTACTACAATGGCGCCTATGCCTGGGCGCAGGAAAGCTTGTACGCCCCCGACAGCGTGACTGTGAAGGGCGACAGCACGGTGCAGGCCAACGCCTCCAATCAGGGCAGCGGAGGGGATGGAGGCGAGGGCGCGAGCGCATTCGCCCTGTTGACCGCCATGGCGGAGAAGCGCGACCTGACCATGAACGGCAATATCCTGGTGACGGCCGATGCCAGCCAGGGAGCCGACGGAGCGGGCATGGTGAACGCAGATGCCTATGGGCTGCTCACGGCCGGCCGGAATCTGAGCATTACCGGCAACACCATCAACGTGGCGGCCACGGCCGACAATCAGGGCCAATACTACTATGATGATGGCGGATATGGCAACGCGAATGCTAATGCGAACGCCGGCCTGGTGACCCTCGCCGGTATCGACCTCGCCGGTATCGACAGCGAGTCGGCTTGGAACGTGATCGATGGTTACTACTACGGCTACTACGGTTTGCAGCTCGCCGACCTCAACGAAGCCATCGGCGGGTTCACGTTCGGCGCAGGCAACCTGAAGATTGCTGCCGACATCAAGGTGACCGCTGACGCGACAGGGGTTCAGGTCGCCGGCGGAAACGACGGTGGCAGCGGTACGGAAGCCGCCGCCATCTCCCCCATGGCCAGCGCGCTGGCGGTGTTCGGAGCGGGCAACGATGTGCAGATCCTCACCGATCCCATCACGGTGACCGCCACCACCCACCAGACGCCCGCGAGCACCGAACAGCCGGCGGAGGCGAGCGGCGGCACCGCCAACGCGGTGGTGTTCGCCAAGGCGGGGCTGGCCGACGGCGGCCAGGCGCCGGGGAACTTGTACATCACCGGCGATATATTGGCGACTGCCTTGACCGATGGCGGCTCGGCTGACCTGGCCTATGCCGGCATCGGCCTGTACGCGCCGAACGGTGATCTGACCGTGCTTTACGGCACCATGCCCCCCACTGCCGAGGCGACCCTTGCCAAGGTGCAGGCGCCGGGCCCCCTGGCCGTGAATTTCTCGGCAAGGGACGAGAAATGCCCGGGCGGCGACTGCGCCGAGGGCCAAGACCCCAGCTTCGTCGCCGAAGTGGAGATCCAGGCCGGCGGCAAGGTCCGGGTCGAACCCAAGCCCAAACCCTCACCCGCAAACAACAAGGTGGGCATCATCACGGCGCTGGAGATCAACCGGGTCGAGCCCATCGAGCCGCTGCCTCCCGGCGCCCTGCCGCTGCGCATCGGCGCGAATGGCGAGGCGCTTTGGGCGACGGGCGTCGGGGTGACGGCACCCACGGCCTACGCGGCGCTCACTCCCGATATCGAAACCGCCATCGCGGCGGGGGCCGACCCGACCACGTTGCTGACCGCCCCGGCGGCCGGCGGCAAGGGGTTGTCATCGGGGCTGGATGCCTATAGTATCGGCGGGACGGACTTCTGCGACCAGGTGGTGAGCGGCGGCTGCCTGCCCCGGGCGGAGGAGCAGGGAAGGAAGAAAAAATGACCATCGGCGGGAGGCGTCTCGCGGTTTGGGCTATAATCTTCAAGAAGTACTTAGCGGCATAAGCGCGTCGCGGCGCCGAAGGCGGGGTTCCAGCCAAGTTTCTGGGGCCCCGCCTTGGTGTGGGTGTTGCAGGCACGGGGATGGCGAGAATCATCGTAAACAACAATGGGAGTGCGCATCGATGGAGCATAACATCAGAAAAACGGGCGGCGGCCGTGAACTCGGACTGGTCACTGCGGTGTCTGTCGGGGCGCTGGCCCTGTCCGGCGTCCTGTATGCGGCAGGGGCGTCCGCCCAGGAGACGTTGCCCGGCGTGATCGACCGGCCCCCGGTGCAGGTGCCCCCCGAGGTGACCCGGCCGGAGAAAGTGGAACCCAAGAAAGAACCGGAAATGGAGCGGCCCGAAAAGCCCGGCGAGGTGGTGGCCACCCTGAAGGAGGTCAAGTTTTCCGGCACCCCCATCCTTTCCGACAAGGCGCTGCAAAAGATCGTGGCGCCCTACCTCAACCGCCCGCTGACCCGGGAGGACATCGCCCGCCTCAAGTACGACCTCACCAAGCGCTACTACGACAAAGGCTATGTGCTGGTGAAGGTGACCACCCCCCCGCAGGACCTTTCCAAGGGCGTGCTCGAGGTGGTGGTGTACCCCGGGCGCATCGGGGATCTCACCGTGGAGAGCAACGGCCTGAAGCCGAAGGTCGCCGCGGCGATGGCGAGCCGCATCGTCAAGGGGGAAGTGTTCCGGGAAAGCACGGTGGAAACGGCGGTCAAGGACATCGTCGACCTGGGCAACCTGAAGGCCATGCTGAATCTGCGCCCCGGCAAGGAACTCGGCACCACTGACCTGCTGCTCACGGTGGAGCCGGCCAAGACCGACGTGCAGCAGTTCATGCTGGACAACTACGGCAGCCCCTTCACCGGCAAGAACGTCGCCACCCTGGACCTGAACAAGAGCAACCTGTTCCACATGGGTGAATCCGTTCACCTCAATCTGCGCAAGTCCGTTTCCGGGAACTCCAGCGAGGATATGGAAGCCGCGCTGCTCGAGTTCAAGACCCCCATCGGCTGGCGCAACCTGAAGCTGGAACTGAACTATCTGACCAGCCGGAACGACATCGGCGATTATCTGGTTAACCTGCAGTCCGCCGGCAAGACCGAGCGGCTCGGCGCGGCGCTCTCCGGCACGGTGGTCAACATGCAGGCGCGGCAGATCGCCTGGCGCGCAGGCGTGGAGGCGCGCACCCTCGAGTCTTGGGGCGCGACCCCTGCGCTCGAGACCAAGGACCGCATCAGCCAGGCCTATGCGGAAAGTTCCTACCTCAGGCGCACCCCCAAATATGCCTTCTACGGCAACCTGCGGGTGACCAAGGGCGTCGGCATCTTCGGCGCCGACAGCCAGGGTGCGCCGCTGACCACAATCCCGGGCGGCGATCCCCAGGCGTGGCGCCTGCAGCCGACGGCCTATGGCAATTTCCGCATAACGGAAACGGACTTCGTGCAGGGATTCTTCTACGGGCAGATGGCTTCCAGCACCCTGCTGGCGTCGGACCTGTTTGTGCTGGGCGGCTACGGCAGCGTGCGCGGCTTCGAGCCGGCGAAGGAAACCGGGGAGAGCGGCTTCCAGTACACTGTGGAGTACAGCCATCAGTTCGCACCCAGGAACGGTTGGACGGTCAAAGTGGGTCCTTTCCTGGATGGCGGCGCGGTGTATAACCGGGTTGCGAATGCTGCCTTGAATCACCATCTCACCAGCGTCGGTCTCGGCGTCGAGGCCAAGGCCCAGCCGTTCAGGATCGGCGAGACCAAGCTGCGCTTCGACTGGGCGCATCCGGTCGGCAGCTATAAGCTGGCGGATGGCTCGGACGATCCCAGGGTCGACAACAATACCTACTATCTGCGCTTGACGCAGAATTTCTAGGACACCCTGCAACTGACTGCGCAGCGGGCGGCCGAGCGGCCGCCCGCGCCGTTTAGGACCTGTTAAGTATTGAGTGTTACACTCAATGCTTAACAGGTCCTTAGGGCTTGGCGCAGGCAGGGGACGGGATCGAGGGGCTGTGAATGGGACTGACATTAACGCTAACCGACGCGGACCTGCCCGCGTCGCCCGCATTCATCGAATTTCTGCACGCCACGCTCACCGGCGAGGCCTACCACGCGGGAAGCTGGTACCAGCAGGAGGAAGAAAGCCTGGCCAGCAACGAGGGGCGCTTCGAAAACATCCAGGAAAAGGCGCACGCGGTTGTGGCCGATCCCAAGGGCAAGGAGCACCTGCTGCGCTCCTACCGCTTCTTCAAGGAGCTGCTCACCGGGAACGTCCATACCCTGCGGGACCTGGCGCGCTTCCGCTTCTTCTTCGTCATCGGCATTCCGCGCACCGGGGGCACCTATCTCACCAAGCAGTTGTTCCGGGCGGGGGGCATCAATTACACCACCGTGCAGAATGCCCTGGCCCACGACGGATTTCCCCATCTGGCGCGCCTGTCCTTCAAGGAGCAGGGCAACGTGCACACCAACGGCCTGCTGCAACTGGCCGAGTACCTCACCATGGTGGAGGTGTTCTTCGGGGAGCACGGCAGGCTGGCTTACCGCGGCGGCATCATCGTGCCCAAGAAGTTCACCAAGGCGGTCTACTACTTCGACCTGCTGCGCGAGCTGTTCGAGGCCAATGCGGACTATCTGGTCACCCTGCGCCACCCGCTTTCCACCTGCCGCTCCGTATTGGACAAGAGCGGCGGCATGCCGGCGGACGGGAAATTTGCGGTGCGCAGCACCATCGAGCGCTGGACCCTGGAGGACTGGCTGCATTGGGGCGTCGGCGAAGAGCAGCTCAGGCAGATGGACTACGTGGAATGTTTCCTCGGCTACTGGAAGCGTTTCCACTTCCAGATGGCGATGGCCGGCATTCCTTCCATGCCGGGCACCAGGCTCGTCCCATACGGGGCGGAATCCATGAGCGGCGCCGCCAAGAAGCTGTACACGGAATTCGGGCTGAAGATGGAGCCCGAGGCCTTCAAGACGGCGGAGCCGCCCAGGTTCAGCGGCGATCAGGAACGGGCGGCGCAACAGACCGTGGAAGAAGTGGCGGGTTTCTGGCGCAGCCTGGGGCTCGCCTTCCCGGCGGAGGCCCTGGCGGCCAAGCTCTAGGAGCCTGTCGGACTTGAAGAATCGAAGCGAAAATTCGGCTGGTCGAGGACAGATTTTGTCGATTTTGCAGGTCAATAGTCGTTCTATTGACCAAAAAAGCGGCGAAATATGGACCGGTCAGGCGGATTTGCAGCCGATTTCCTTTAAGTCCGACAGGCTCCTAGATTCGGCGGTCGGGCACCGGGTTATTTGCCGCCCTCATCCCCGGCCCTTCTCCCCGGGGAGAAGGGGGAAGATCTCCCTCTCCCGCGGGGAGAGGGCATCGACTTCTCCCGCAAAAATGGCCGGATCACCAGATCTCCCTCTCCCGTGGGGAGAGGGCAGGGGAGAGGGAAAATCCGCCCCTGGCGCCGTGGCGCGGCTGTATTAATCGATCAATCGTTTTTTACGATCAATAACTGTGCCACTTTTTTTGAAATGTCAGGGCTAGTAGTCCGTTCCGCCAAAACGATGACATGAAACGGCGTCTTTTTCCGCCATGCGTCGTTGCATCCCCTTGCCGTATACCCCATACGACAGCGGGTCTACGCCTAGCCTGACGAAAAAATCCATCCATTTCACTTGTCACCGTTTTGGCGGAACGGACTACTAGGAACTTGTTCGCGGGGGCTGCAGCAGAGCGGGTTCGCCCAACAGATAGCCCTGCACGCCGTCGATGCGTAATCCCTTGAGGGCATCCCACTCCCTCTGGTCTTCCACCGCCTCGGCGATCACCTGGATATCCAGGCCGTGGGCGATCTCGGCCAAGGCGTGCACGAAGAACTGGTTGTCCTTGTTCCGGTCCAGGCGGCGGATGGAACTGCCGTCGATCTTGATGTAGTCGAGCTTCAAGTCCCGCAGATACCCGAAAGAGGCAAACCCCACCCCGAAATGGTCCAGGCAGAACTGGCTGCCGACCGCCCTTAAATTGTCGACGAAGTGGTGCAGTGCATCGGGCTTGGCGGCGCAGCCGTACTCGGTGGCCTCGAAGATCAGCCTGCCGGCAAGACCCGGCGAGCGGCGCAGCAGTCCGCACAGCCAGGCGGTGAATGCGGGGTCGTGCACCGAGGTCGGGGAGATGTTCACCGAGAAGATTTCTGCCGGTTCGGGAGATATCCGGAGACGGGCGAGCACGGCCTCTACCACCAGCCTGTCCAGCGCGCCCACCAGGCCCAGCCTTTCCGCCATGGGCATGAACACGCCGGCGGGAAGCATGCGGCCGTCTTCCCCGGCGATGCGCGCGAATATTTCGCGGTGCAGGGGGCGGCCGTCTGCGCAGGACACCACCGGCTGGGAAAAGAGGGTGATGCTGCCCCGGTCGATGGCTTGCTGCAGGAGGTCGTGCCAGCGGGCGGCGCCGTGCACCTCCTGTTTTTCCAGGGCTGTCCGCTGGTACCTGTGCCATGCGTTGGGCCCCTTGCCCTGGGCTGCGCGCAGCGCCATGTCCGCTTCCGAGAACAGATCGCTCGCGCTCTGCCCCGCGTCGAACCAGGCAACCCCCAGGTGCCCGGTGCAGGGGGTGTCGGCCAGGCCCTGCAGGCGTAACTGGGCCAATTCCCGGCTGATTTTCTCGGCAAGGGCGTCCGCCTCGTCGGGTGTCTCGAGTGTAGCCAGTATGGCGAAATCGGCGCCGCCGAGGCGGGCCACCAGGTGCGTTCGCGCGTCCTGGCACATCTGTTCCAGCAAATGTCCGGCCTGCCGCAGCAGTTCGTCGCCCCCCTCGTAGCCGTGATGCTCGTTGTACGTACGGAAATCCGCCAGTTCCGCCAGCAGCAGGGCGCCATGGGGGAATTCTTCCGGCGCGGCCAGCAGGTATCCCATGCGGCTGTCGAAGTAGCGGCGGTTGGCAAGCCCGGTCACCGGGTCGCGGTAGGCCTCTTCGCGCATTTTTTCGGTCAGCTCCACTTGGTCGCTCAGGATGCGTTTGATCTTGGCGGTCATTTTGTTCATGGCCAGCACCACCCGCCGCAACTCCCGCGTCCATGGGAGCCTTTCGAGGATAGGGAACTCCCGGTTGCTGATGGCCAGCGCCTGCCGTTCGATCTCCCGCAAAGGCGCGAGGGCGAAGCGCAACACCCCGACCACCAGCAGCATGGCGGCAACCCAGGAACCGAAAAACCACCAGAAGGTCCCCACGCTGCTACGCCACAGTTCGTGGTAGGCATAGCCCGGGTGACTGCGGATGACAAGCTTACCCGCCTGCCTCCAGCCGGTGGTGATCAACGCTTCGCCGGTGGGGGTTTCCAGGGGAATCAGTCTGACGAACCACTGCGGAACCCCTTCGATCGTCACCGGTAGCTCGCGTTTCAGGAGGGTCTTTCCGTCGATGGAAACGATGGCCAGTTCACGGTAGTAGCCGCGGTCGAATATGGCGTCCACCATCGAGTTGATCATGGGCCAGTCCCGATGTGTCATGGCCGGGGTGATGGACAGGGCCAGGGAGGTGGCGGTGTCTTGGGCATGGGACTGCATCTGCTCGGAGAGATAGACCCGGGTGTTGTTGACGCTGATGGCCAGGGTCCCTGCGAACACCACCAGGAACAGCACGAATATGATCAGTACCAGTTGCCGCGACAGGCTCATGGGCGCATCTCCTTATTGGAATTGTAGCAGCGGCGCTTCATTGGCTGTCCTCTTTATCCATGCGGGCGTTCAGGTCGCGCCACAGGCCGATCTGGTTGGGGGTGCCGACTCTCTTGCCACGGCCGCGCTCCTTTGCCACCCACAGGTCCTGGCCGTTGAAGCTGTATACCGGGACCAGGTCGGTGCGCTCGGAGGCAGGCTTGATCTCGGTGATTAGATTGTCCAGCACCAGCGGGTCGGCATCCGGGGTGGGGTAATAGGTGAGCACCATGTGGGCCTGGTTGAGCTTCAGCGATTTCACGTAGGTGATGCGCATCCGCTCCACCGGCACCCCCATCTCCTTCAAGGTGAAATACTTGGCGATGGAGAAGTCCTCGCAGTCGCCCCCATTGGAGGCGATCATCTCCACGGGAGTGGCCCAGTAGTCTGGCTTGCCCCAATGGATGATGTCGTCCACGTACGGCAACCGGTTGAAGAATGTGTTCGCCAGCGCGAGCTTTTCGGCCTCGCTCTTGTTCTTGCCGGAGTTGATCAGATTCTGCCAGTCCAACAGGCGAGCCTTTGCGGCCTGGCCGTATTTTGCGGCGGCCTGGTTGAGGAGTTTGTCGCTCAGTCCCCCGACGTCCGCGGCCATTGCCGAGATGGATAGCAGCAGCGCAACGGCCAGGGCGCTCAAAATGCGGGGGGTTCCGCTTCGCCGGCCCGGGGTAAAGGGCGTGGATGTGAAGGCGCTTCGTGTCATCGCTGGTGAGGGCGCAGGTTTGCGGGTGCGGCGTCGCGCCCCCCGTGGCCGTCATGAAGGCGGGCATCGCCCTTCGCGAAGCATTCCGCCCGGGGCGGCGGCAGAACCCGAGGGGAGCTTCCATCGCTTATATATCGTCCTGAAAATGAGGAAATTGAGAGAAATCTGCCGCGCCTGGCATGGGCGCTCAGCGCACTAGCAGCACCGGGCAGCCCAGGGCCGCCAACAGGGCATGGAGGTCTTTTGGCGGGAGCCGAAGGCCCTCGCCGGGCAGGACCAGGGCGCTGCCCTTCTCCGCGCGGACGGCCTGTGCCAGATGGGTGATCTCGGGGCAGGATAGGAAGCGGGCCGCCAAGCCTTGCTGTCGCAGCCAGGCGGCGGCGATTTCCCGCAGCTTGCGGGGCGGCTCCGGGGCGGTTTGCGGGATCAGGATGACGAGTTCGCCGTGCGCCAGTTGAGCGAGATGGGTCGCGGCGGCGAGGGCACGCAGGGCGGCGGGGGAGCCGTCGAACAGCACCAGCACCGGCTGGCCCGGGGCGGTCCTGGCGCCGGCGCCGGGCCGTGTCCATTCCAGGTGGCGGTGATCGTCGGTCTTGCCGAACACCAGCAGGTCCACCTGTTCGGCCACCGCCAGCACCTCCTGGAGGAAGCGTCCCCGCGCCACCTGGAAGCTCCACGGCACCTGCAGCCGTTCGGCGGCCAGCGCCAGCGCGTGCCGGATATCGGCCGCCTGTGTCCGCAGGAGGCGTTCGATGTCACCGCTCGCCAGGGGCCGCTCTGCCCCCGACAGGAAACCCACCTCCCGGGCGAAGGGCAGGGCGGCCAGACGCAGCAGGTCGATGTCCTCGACGAACAGGCCCAGCAATTCGGCATGCAGCCGCGCCGCCAGGCCGGTGGCCGCATCGAGCGCGGACAGGCTGTGCGCCGAGGCGTCCAGCGCCACCAGGACGCGCTTGATGGCGAGTTCAGTGCTTGTCTCGGGCATGCCGTTTCTCGGTCTTCTCGGATTTGGCGGCGGCAAATGCCTGATGGATCACGGTCAGTTCGACCAGGCGCGCGGCCACCAGGTAGTTGATGCTGCCCTCGGGCGGGTTGCCATCGGCATCGGGTACGCCGGCGGGCACGCCGGTGAGGAGTTCCATCGCCTGGTCGATGTCTTCCACGGGGTATACGTGGAACTGCCCGTCCGCCGCGGCCTGCACGACATCCTGCCGCAGCATCAGGTGCTTCACGTTGGTCGCCGGGATCAGCACCCCCTGCTCGCCGCTCAGCCCCCGCGCCTTGCAGATGTCGAAAAAGCCTTCTATTTTCTCGTTGACCCCCCCGATGGCCTGGACCTGGCCGAACTGGTTGACCGACCCCGTCACCGCCAGGGATTGCAGGATGGGGACCCCCGCCAGGCTGGAAAGCAGGGCGCACAATTCCGCCAGGGAGGCACTGTCGCCCTCGACGAAGCCGTAGGACTGCTCGAACACCAGGCTGGCGGACAGGGAAAGCGGCCGGTTCTTGGAGTAGCGCTCGGCCAGGAAAGAGGACAGGATCAACACGCCCTTGGAATGGATGGCGCCGGACAGTTCCACTTCCCGTTCAATGTTGACCAGTTCCCCTTCGCCGAAGCGGGTGGTGGCGGTGATCCGGGTGGGCTGGGCGAAGGCGAAATTGCCCAATTGAATCACCGAAAGCCCATTGATCTGGCCGAGCATCGCGCCCCCGGTGTCGATCAGCACGGTGCCACGCAGGATCTCTTCCTGCACCCTGTCGCGCAGCCGGTCGGCGCGGCCGATCTGGGTATCCACCGCCCGCTGCACGTCTTCGGCCGTCACGACCTTGCGTTGGGACTGTTCCGCCCAGTAGTCCGCTTCCCGCAACAGATCGGCCACGCTTTGCAGGTGGGTGGAGAGTTTTTCCGCATCTCCCACGGTGCGCGCGCTGTGCTCGATGATTCGGGCGACGGCGCCGCGGTCGAAGGGAAGCAGTCTTTCCCGGCGTGCCAGGGTGCCCACCAGGCGCGCGTAGAGCAGGTCGTTTTCCGGCCTTCGGTCGAACTGCTCCTCGAAATCCGCGGCCACCTTGAACAGCTCGCTGAACTCCGGATCGTACTCGTAGAGCAGGTAGTACAGCAGGCGCTCGCCGAACAGGACGATCTTGACGTCGAGCGGGATCGGCTCCGGCTCCAGGGATACGGTGCTCACCAGGCTGAGTATCTGGGCCAGGGATTCGATGCGTGCCTGGTGCGAGGTGAGGGCCCGCTTGAGGCCCTCCCAGGCGAAGGGCTGGGTCAGCAGCTTGTGGGCGTCCAGCATCAGATAGCCGCCGTTGGCCCGATGCAGGGAACCCGGCTTGATCAGGGTGAAGTCGGTCACCAGCGCCCCCAGTTGCGCCACATGCTCCACCCGTCCCACCAGGTTGTGGTACATGGGGTGGTCGTCGAACACCACGGGAGCGCCGCGGGATTCGCTATGGTCCACCAGGACGTTGACCTGATAGCGGTGGAACGAGGGCCGCTCCACGATGGACAGCCCCATCATGTGGACCGGCGCTTCCTCCTGCTTGCGGAAATCGTCGGCATGCTCGATCACGTCCCGCTCGACCGCGTCCAGGTAGGTCAGGACCTCGGGGAGATCGGTGTATTTCTCCCGCAGCTCCTTGATCTGGTGCCCGACGGCGAACATGGTGGTCTCCCGGTTGAGCTGCTTGACCTTTTCCCGCCGCTCCTTCTGCCATTGGGGCACCTGCCGGATGGTCTTTTGCAGCCGTTCCTGAAGCTCGGCGACCGCCTTCTGTACCCGCGCCTTTTCTTCGTCCGTCAGCTTTTCGTAGTCCTCCGGACTCACCACCTCGCCCTCCCGGGTGGGGGCGAAGGCGAATCCGCCGGGGGTGCGCAACAGCACGATGCCCTGTTTTTCCGCCTCCTGTCCCAGTTCCTTGAAGGTATTTTCCTGGCGCTCGCTGAATTCTTCCTGGATCTGTTCGGCCTTGGCGCGGTATTCGTCGCCCTCGAAGGCGGCGGGGATGGCGGTGCGCAACTCCTCCACCCATTGTTCCATGTGCCGGCGCAGCTTGACTCCCCGGCCGGCGGGCAAAGCTAGCGCCCGCGGCTTGTGGGATTGTTCGAAGTTGTTGACGTAGCACCAGTCGGACGGGACCGATTGATCGGCCGCCTTCTGTTCGAGGAACTGCCCCACGAAGGTGTGCTTGCCCACCCCCGGTGGGCCCAGCACGAAAAGGTTGTAGCCGTTGCGGCGAATGCCCGTGCCGAATCGGACCGCTTCCTGGGCGCGCGCCTGGCCGATGATCTCGGTGAGGTCTTCCAGTTCGTCCGTGGTCTCGAAAGAGAACTGCCCCGGATCACAGGACCGGTACAGTTGGCGTGGCTCCAGTTTCTCGATCTCCGCCATTGTTTTTGTATCCTCGCGGTGGAATGTCCATCGTGTAATCACTATAATCCTAGCCCATTTTGCCCCGAACGGTTCCCAGCCGATTTGTCCTCGCGGCCTGCTTGTTTGTGTACTAGTATTAGAAAGTTTCCGGTCAACGGGGTTGCGTGGGCCCTATCTCCGGATCTCCTGGAGAAAACGCCTTTCATGCAGAAATTCATGCCGTATTCCACGCGCATAAGGCTGCTGTTGGCGAGCATTGTGATCGAGGTCTGCGTGCTCGGGCTGTTGCTCGCCAACAGCATGCGCTTGATGAACCAGGAGATGGTGACGGAAATCCGTTCCTCGGCGGAACAGCTCGGTCCGGCGCTCAACGGGGCGACCGCCCCCCTCCTCGCGCAGGGCGACTACACCAGCCTCCGGCGCGCCGTTGCTTCGCTGGTGGCGGGGACGGGGCGCGGCGTCGCCTACCTCGTGGTCAGGGACCGGACGGGCGCCGTGGTGGCCCGGGCGGGCGACGTTGATCCATCGCGCTTGCCGGCAGTGAGCGACGATATCGGCGAGGCGTGGTCCGGCAAGACCCTGGCCATCGTGCGGCCGCTGACGCTGGCCGGTCAGCCCCTGGGCAGCATCACCTTCGGCCTGGCCACCCGTACCCTCGCCGCGGCGCGATCGGACATCCTGCGTCAGGGGGCGCTCATCGCCGCGGTCGGCATCGCACTCACCATCCTGCTGCTGGCGTCCGCCGGCTACTGGCTCACGCGCCACCTCAGCCGGCTGTTCAAGGGTGCCCAAACCATTGCCGAGGGCAGGTACGACGTGCTGCTGCCGGTCGAAGGGCGGGACGAGGTGGCATGGGTGACGCAGAATTTCAACCGCATGACCCAGGCCGTGCGCGACAAGGTCGAGGCGCTGAGCGCCAGCGAAGCCTACGTGCGTGCCATCGTGAACAGCGTGGCCGACGGCATGATCACCGCCGACGAGGATGGCGTCATCGAGTCGTTCAACCCGGCCGCCGAGAAGATCTTCGGCTATACCCGGGGGGAAACGCTGGGTCAAAAAATCGGCCTGCTGATGTCCGGGCCCGTATCCCGGGAACACGAAGCCTACATGGCGCGCTACCAGGCCACCGGACAGTCGACGGTAGTCGGGGAAGGGCGGGAGGTTGAGGGCAGGCGCAAGAACGGCGAGTTGTTCCCCATGCACATCGCCGTCAGCGAAATGAGGCTCGGGGACAGACGCAAATTCGTCGCGGTGGTGTGCGACATCTCGGAGCGCAAGGCCGCCGAAGACCGGTTGCGCCAGTCCGAGGAGCTGTTCAGCAAGGCCTTTCACGCCAACCCCGAGCCGGTCGTGATCAGCCGTCTGAGCGACGGGCGCATCATCGATGTGAACGAAAGCTTCGTGAGGTTCTCGGGGCATTCCAGGGAAGAGGCGGTTGGTCGAGGCGCCCTGGAGCTGGGGTTGTGGGACAGGCCGGAGGATCGGGCGCCGCTGGTGCGGATTTTGACGGAGAAGGGCTCGGTACGCGATCTGGAACTCAACCTCAAGACCAAGTCGGGGACGCAGCGCGCGGTGGTGCTGGCCGCCGAACTGATCGAGATCGACCGGGAGCCGTGCATCCTGGTGGTGGCGCGCGACGTGACGGAGTGGAACACGGCCGTGGAGGCGCTCAGGAAGAGCGAGGAATCCCACCGCCTGATCGTGGAGAACATCAACGAGATCATCTACATGGTCTCCTTGGTCGAGGGCTTGCCCAGAGGCCGGGTGGAGTTTGTGAGCGGACGCACGGAGCGGATCGTGGGCCACCGCCCGGAGGAGTTTCTGCGGAACAGCAGGCTCTGGTTCCGCGTGATCCATCCGGAAGACGCTCCGGCGGTCATCGCTTCCACCCGGCGGCTGCTGCGGGACAAGGCGACGGTCAGCCGGGAATACCGGGTGCGCCACAAGACGACCGGGGAGTACCGCTGGATAGAAGACAAGCTGGTGCCACGGCTGGGCGATGACGGCCGCGTGACCGGGTACTTCGGCGTGGCGCGGGACGTCACGGAGCGCAAGCTCGCCGAGGAAGCGCTCCATGAAGAGAAGGAGCGCGCCCAGGTGACCTTGCACTCCATCGGGGATGCGGTGATCACCACGGACGCCCGGGGCGACATCGCGTACATGAATCCGGTGGCCGAGCGGCTCACCGGATGGCGGCGGCAGGAGGTGCAAGGCAGCGCGGTGGAGGACGCGTTTCTGCTGGTCAACGAGGTCACCCGCGAGAGGCTGGAAAACCCGGTCCGCAAATGCCTGCGCGAGGGGGCTCCGGTCAACGTTTCCGGCTATTCCCTGCTGATCAGCCGCGACGGCAGGGAAATCGCCATCGAGGACTCGGCCTCCCTTATCCTGGGCCGCGACGGCCAGGTGATCGGCGCGGTGCTGGTCTGCCACGATGTCAGCCATGCACGCCAGATGGCGCACCAGATGAGCTATCAGGCGACCCACGACAGCCTGACCGGGCTGATCAACCGGCGCGAGTTCGAACGTCGGGTGGAAGAACTGCTGGTCAGGGCGGAGACCGACGACACCGTACACGCGCTGTGTTACCTGGACCTGGATCAGTTCAAGGTGGTCAACGACACCTGCGGCCACGTCGCCGGGGACGAACTGCTGCGGCAACTGGCCGGCCTTCTGCAGAGCAAGGTGCGCGACACGGACACCCTGGCAAGGCTGGGCGGCGACGAATTCGGGGTGCTGCTGGAGAATTGCCCGCTGGACCAGGCCCAACTGATTGCGGAAATTTTCCGCCAGGCCGTGCGGGATTTCCGCTTCCTGTGGCAAAACAATACTTTCGTTATCGGCGCCAGCATCGGCCTGGTCCCTATCAACGCGGAAAGCGTCGGCCTGGCGAGCGTGCTCAGCGCGGCCGATGCCGCCTGTTACGCCGCCAAGGACTCGGGCCGGAACCGGGTGTGGGTGTACCAGCCGGGGGACAGCGAGCTGGCGCAACGCCACGGTGAAATGCAATGGGTGTCTCGCATCCATCACGCCTTCGAGGAGGACAGATTCCTGCTGTTCTGCCAGACGATCGTCCCGATCGGGCTTCAAGCGGGGCGGGCGGGGCACTACGAGGTGCTGCTGCGCATGGTGGACGAGGAAGGGAGGATCGTGCCTCCCATGGCCTTCATCCCCGCCGCCGAGCGCTATAACCTGATGCCCGCCATCGACCGCTGGGTGGTGCGCAAGGTGTTCGCGATGCTGGGTCCGTTCTATCGGGGCCGGGGCCGGGCGAACGAGAGCGTATTCAGCATCAACCTGTCCGGGGTCTCCCTGGGTGACGAGGAACTCCTGGAGTTCATTCGCACGGAGCTGTTGCACCACGGCGTCCCGACCCAGCATGCCTGCTTCGAGATCACCGAGACGACGGCCATCGCCAATCTCAGCAACGCCATCCACTTCATCCAGGAATTGAAGCGGCTGGGGTTGCGTTTCTCCCTGGATGATTTCGGCAGCGGCTTGTCTTCGTTCGCCTATCTGAAGAACCTCCCCGTCGATTACCTCAAGATCGACGGCAGCTTTATCCGCGACATGGAATACGACCGCATCAATTTCGCCATGGTGAAGGCCATCAACAACATCGGGCACGAAATGGGCATCCTCACCGTGGCGGAATTCGTGGAGAGCCCGGCCGTCCTGGAGAAGCTGGCGATCCTGGGGGTGGACTACGCCCAGGGCTACCAGATTTCCGAGCCCAGGCCCCTGGAACAGGTCCTGGCCAGCTATGGATAGGCGCAGAGCTTGTGACTAAACTACCACCAGCTAAAGCAGGTGGGTTAGCGCAGTCAGGTGCGACGACTAAAGTCGCCAAACGCACCTGCCTAAACGCGCATGAGTCAACACATGAAAGTCAAAGTCACCGTCTAAAGACGGTGGTTTTTACCAAGTGTGTTGATAATAAAATCGGGTCAGCTTCGCTTTATTTTTGGCTCTTCGTCGTTTTCATACGGTAGTTTTCCCGGC
>JAJZUU010000062.1 GCA_021848325.1 Pseudomonadota bacterium
CTGGTCGAGGACAGATTTTGTCGATTTTGCAGGTCAATAGTCGTTCTATTGACCAAAAAAGCGGCGAAATATGGACCGGTCAGGTGGATTTGCAGCCGATTTCCTTTAAGTCCGACAGGCTCCTAGGATCATCCGGGCCTCGGGCAAGGCGTGCCGCCGCAGCCATTCCCGCGCGCCCGCCCAGGACACGTGCCGGGCGAAATCGTCGCCCGGGGTGTTGCGGATAGGGCCTCCGTACCTTCAGCCCAGCGGCTCGACGGCGATTACCGCCAGCAGGCGGTGCTCGCCCCCGGGCGGGAGGCTGACCGCATTCTCCGCCGCATTGGCGGTTTCCACGCACACCATGCCGCGCTGGCCTTGGGGGCCGAAGTCCCCCATTTTCTCGGCCTTCTCGATCCCGGGGTTCCACACCACGGTGGAGCGGCTCCCGTGCTTGGCGATGCGGATGCGCCGATTGAGGCCGCGGTCCTCGATCAGGCAGTCGGCCCCGGTGTTCAGATAGATCCGGTCCACTTCCCCGTCGATCACCACCGGCCCCCGCTGGGTCTTGCGCGCGAAACCGTCCGCCTTGTCCAGGTAGTCGCAGCCCTCCAGGCCGAGGATGGCCGTGTCGGACACGTCGCCGATGCGGAAATAGGTGTGGAGGGCTTCTCCCAGCGCCATGGGCGCGGCCCCGAGATTGCGGGTCGCCAGTTCCACCCGCAGTTCCGGGCCCACGGTTATCCGCGCCTGCACGGTGCACGGAAACGGCCACAGGGCGCGGGTGGCCTCGCTCTCGATCAAGCCCATGCGCATGGTGGTGGAGCCGTCGCCCCCCGTTGCCGTTTCCAGCACTTCCCACGGCACCGTGCGGGCAAAGCCGTGGGCGGGCTTGGCCGGGTCCAGGGGATGGGGCCCGAACCACGGCCAGCACACCGGCACCCCGCCGCGGATCGACTTGCCCGGCGCGAACCTGGCATGACGGGAAAGCCACAGCACCGGCTGCTGGCCTACGGGCTGATAGGTCATCACATGGGTCCCCTGCAGGGCAATGGTGGCTTCCGCGTGGTCGTTGGCGATCTCGGCCACGGTGAGCCCGCCCGGCCCGCCCTTGAACGCCAGGCGGCCGGGGATGGCGAACCGCCGGTTGAGGGTGCCGAGATCGCTGGAATCCATCGCCGCTCCTTTCTGTGGTGCATTGAATTATGGCTTCAGTTTGCGCGCTGCGCCAGGGTTCGGGTAAGATTTGCCCGCCCCTGCCGAGTTGAGCGCTGCCGGGTATGTGCTAGACTTTTACGAGGGATGCCGATTTGACCGGCTCCGCAAGCCCGCCGTTTTCACCCGGGAGGCTTTCCGGCATCGAGACCGAGCAATGAACGAAACATTCGACCCATCCGTCGGTGAAGACACCCCGCCCGGCCCCTCGCGGCATCCCCCCGCGCGCCATTTGAGGCACGGCCGGTCGCACCGGTCCGGGGAGGGCTATCAGCGGGTGAGCAGAAAGTTCGTGCTGGCGATTGCGCTATCCGTTTCCCTGCTGGTCCTGTTTCTGGTAATCATTTTCTCCGTGGTGCGTATCAGCGGCCTTGTCCGGGAAGACGACGCCCTCCAGGCCGAACTCGCCAGGACCAGGCAAGCGCTGAGCCAGACGGCCCCCGCGCTGGACCGGATCAGGAAGGAGATGGCGGAGATGGTAAAAGGGCGGCTTCCGCACCTGCGCGACCTGGTGACGGACAAGGTGCTCAAGATCGATGGTCCCTACCTCAAGAACATCGTCTTTACGGTGCTCAACCAAAACGGCAGCAAGCGCTACGAGTACCGGCTGGTGATGGAAAACCGGACGGCGAGAACGCTGCATCCGGAGGCGAGGATATTGGTGTTCGACAGCCGCGGCGTTCAGATCGGCAGCGCCGAGGTCGTCGGCGGCGGGGACCTCGCCCCCGGAGAAAGCCGTTCCCGGTCTTCCGTGATCGACCGCTTTATCGATGAAGAGGCGCGCTACTTCTACGTCTCCACACTGCCGGCAGACAGGCCGGTCGGGCTCATTCAGTAGCCCTCGCCTCACGCCGGCGCCAGCTTGGCGTACTCCAGCGCCAGCCATTTCAGCCCGCCCTGGCTGAAGTTGACCTGCACCCGGGCATCCGTCCCGCGCCCCTCGCAGTTGACGATCACCCCCGCCCCGAACTTGGGATGCACCACGTTTTGGCCGATGTTCCAGGCCCCGCCCGGCCGCGTTTCGCCCCTTCCCGGGCTGCGTGCCGGCTGCGGCGCGTAGGGGGCAGCGGCGGCGCCCACCGGCATTAGAAGTTCCGCGGGCAGTTCGGACAGGAAGCGGGAGGCGATGCCGTAGCGCACCTGGCCGTGCAGCATGCGGCTCTGCGCGAAGCTGAGGTACAGCCTGCGCCGGGCCCGGGTAATGGCCACGTACATCAGGCGCCGTTCCTCCTCCCTACCCTCGGCTTCGTTCAGGCTGTTGTCGTGGGGGAACAACCCTTCTTCCAGGCCGCTCATGAATACCGTGTGGAACTCCAGGCCCTTGGCGGCGTGCACCGTCATCAACTGGAGCGCGTCGCTGCCGCTGGCGGCCTGATGCTCGCCCGCTTCCAGCGCGGCGTGGGTGAGGAAGGTGGCGAGGACGTCTTGTTCCGGCGAGGCCTCTTCTTCGACGCCCTGTTCGCCCACGAAGGCGGCGGCGGCATTGACCAGTTCCTCCAGGTTTTCCAGCCGATCGGCCTCCGCCTTGCTGGCCCGGTAGTGCGCCGCGAGCCCGCTCGCTTCCAGCACGTGTTCGATCTGTTCCGCCAGCGGCAATCCGGCGCAGGCCGCGCGCATCGCCTCGATCAGTTCGACGAAGGCGGCGGCGCTTGCCGCCGGCCGGCCACCGAGCACCCTTTGCGCCGCGGCCTGCCAGAGGCTCAACTGCTGAGCGGCAGCGGCGGCCTGCAGTTGCTCCAGGGTCCGTCCGCCGATACCCCTGGGCGGAAAGTTTACCACCCTGAGGAAGGCGCCGTCGTCGTGGAGACTGGCGATGAGGCGCAGGTAGGCGAGGGCGTGCTTGATCTCCTGGCGCTCGAAGAAGCGCAGACCGCCGTACACGCGGTATGACAGGGCGGCGTTGAACAACGCGTGCTCCAGGATCCGCGACTGGGCGTTGGAGCGGTACAGCAGCGCCATGTCCGACAGGGCCACGCCCTCGCCGTGCAGCGCACGCACCTGCTCCACGATGAAGGCCGCCTCTTCCTGGTCCGTGGCCGCCTGGAACACGCGTATCGGTTCGCCCGCCCCTTCGGCGGTCCACAGATTCTTGCCCAGCCTGCCGCTGTTTTGTTTGATCAGGGCGTTGGCCGCGTCCAGGATATTGCCGTGGGAACGATAGTTCTGTTCCAGCCGGATGATTTTGTCGAGGTGGAAATCCCGTTCGAACTCACGCATGTTTCCGGTATTCGCGCCGCGGAAGGCGTAGATCGACTGGTCGTCGTCACCCACGGCGAACACGGCGCCGCGCTGCCCGGCCAGCAGCTTGAGCCACGCGTACTGGAGCCGGTTGGTGTCCTGGAACTCGTCCACCAGGACGTGGTTGAAGCGCTCCTGGTAGTGTTCCCGCAGCAACTGGTTGCGGCTCAGCAGTTCGTGGGTCCTGAGCAGGAGCTCGGCGAAATCCACCACCCCCTCGCGGTTGCACTGGTCGTCGTAGGCGGCATAGAACTCGGTCAGCCGCCGCCCGTAGGTATCGTGGGCCTCGACCTGCTGCGCGCGGATGCCCGCCTCCTTGTTGCCGTTGATGAAATGCTGCACCTGCTTGGGCGGGTATTTCTCGCTGTCCACATTGAGGCCCTTCAGCAGGCGCTTTATGGCCGCGAGCTGGTCCTGGCTGTCAATGATCTGGAACTGGGCGGGCAGGCCCGCTTCGGCATGGTGGGCGCGCAGCAGGCGGTTGCACAGGCCGTGGAAGGTGCCGATCCACATGCCGCGGGTGTTGATCGGCAGCATCGCCGACAGGCGCGCCGCCATTTCCTTGGCCGCCTTGTTGGTGAAGGTGACCGCCAGGATGCCGTGGGGGCTGACCTGCCCGCTCTGGATGAGATGGGCGATGCGGGTGGTCAGCACACGGGTCTTGCCGCTGCCCGCGCCGGCCAGGATGAGCGCGGACTGGTGCGGCAGGGTGACCGCTTCCAACTGCTCCGGATTAAGGCCTGACAAGATCGGGGACGGCATGGCGTGCTAATATACGGAGAATTCTCGCAGACTTGGGATTATAAGCCATGCCGATGACGCTTGGGGATTTCATTCGAGAGGCGCGGGCGCAAATTCGCGAATGGGACCCCGAAACAGCGCACCATGCGCTGCAACGGCAAGGGGTGCTGGTGGTGGACGTGCGCGAACCCGGGGAGTTCGCGAAGGGGCACCTGGCCGGCGCAATCTGCGTCCCGCGGGGGATCCTGGAGGCAGCGGCCGATCCCGGCTGCAAATACCGGGACGAGCGGCTGTGCCACGCCCAGGGCGAGCAGATACTGCTCTACTGCCAAAGCGGCGGGCGCAGCGCCATGGCGGCAGTCACCCTGCAGCGCATGGGATACGGCTGCGCCTACAACCTCGCCGGTGGCATCGAGTGCTGGCAGGCCGACGGGTTTCCCGTCGTTGCATGATCCGGCAAAAATGGCACCCCGGCCTTGCGCCTCGACCGCGGGCGGGCCGATTGCATCAGTTTGGCGTTTTCCACGCCTAGCGAGACCGCGCTGGTTCGGCAACGGGCACCGAGCATGACCCTGCAGTCCCTCATCGAAACCTATGGCTATGCCGCAGTGCTGGCGGGCACCTTCCTGGAGGGGGAGACCGTCCTGGTCCTGGCCGGCTTCGCCGCTCACCGCGGATATCTCGACTTGCCGCTGGTGGTGCTGGCCGCCTTCGCCGGCAGTGTTGTCGGCGACCAGTTCTACTTCTTCCTCGGCAGGCGCTACGGCAGCGCCATGCTGGCCCGCTTTCCCGGCCTGCAGGGCCGCGCCGCCAGGGTGCAGCGGCTGCTCGAACGCTATCACACCCCCATCATACCGGCGCTGCGTTTCCTCTACGGGCTGCGCACCGTGGGGCCGGTAGCCATCGGCATGAGCCGTGTGGAGGGGTTGCGTTTTCTGCTGCTCAACATGGTCGGCGCCGTGGTGTGGGCGGTGGTGATCGCCGGGGCCGGCTTCCTGTTTGGAAATTTCTTTCAGGCGCGCCGCTACGAGGAGATCGGATTTGCGGCCATCCTCGCGGCCGGCGTGGTGGTGTGGCTCATCGTATGGCTGCGCAATCGAAAAATATGACGGCCGGAGGGCTCTTGCCGCTGCCCTGGGTGTGCCAGATGATGCCGCCCTTCTTCTGGCGCACATAGTCCTGCGCGGCCTTGATGCCGAAATACTGGTGCACCCGCGGCAACTTCTTCACGCCACCGTCGAACAGCACGAAGTCGTGCATCAGATCGATCAGCCGGCGCTTGTCGCACAGCTTGAGCAGATACTTGTCGAGCTTGAAGCGGCTGTTGTCCGCCTCGTCTTCCTTCCACTTGAAGGAAATATTTCTCCGGCGTGCCGATGGTGCCGTATTGCAGCCCCTCGGAATCGTTGCCGGCGAACACCATCTGCACGGTGGCGAAGAACCGCTCGTTGAATTCGGATTGCTGGTTGGAGATCTGTTGCCGGATGCCGTCGCCGATGGAGACGCGGCTGTTCTTCAGCTCCAACATGCCGATGGCGATGCCGTTCACATACAGCACCAGGTCCGGCCGCCGCTCGTGATTGCCCTTGAGCGTCACCTCCTCGGCGATGGCGAAGTCGTTCTGCTCCGGCTCCTGCCAGTTGACGAGGTGCACGGTCTCCGTGACCTTGCCCGCCTCGATCTTCACCGGTACGCCGTAGCGCAGCAGGTTATAGACGGCCTGGTTGTTGCCGCAGAGCGTGCGGTTGTGGTTGCCCGCCTCGGTGCGCAGCTTGTGCAGGGCCACGCCGATTTGCGCCCGGAAATAGCCGCTTTTTGCCAGCCACTCCGCGAGCAGTCCTTCCTCGATATTGCTGTTCGCGCGATCCGACCAGTCGCCGAGGTAACGGTAGCCCAGTTCGTCGCGGAATAGGGCGATGACGCGGTTTTGCGTGTGCCGCTCGATCTGTCCAACGCTGGATGACTGCATGGCCTGGCTTCCCCGTCCTTATCTGAACAGACTCAAATAGGCATCGAACACATACGTCTTGCCGCGCTTGCCCCCGGTGATTTCCTTCAGTATCCCGAACTGTTCCAGGTCGGCGATCAACTTGTATGCCGATGCCGGCGACACCTCCGCCACCTCGCCCACCTTGGCTGCATTGACCACCGGGCGCTGGTACAGATAGTTCATCACCTTCTGCGCATTCGCGGTGCGGCTGCCCAGCGTCTGCAACTGCGACTCCACCTGTTTTTGCAGCTTGAGGATATGGTCGAATGTCGCGGTACTGCTTTTCGCCGTCTCGATCACACCCACCAGAAAGAAGCGGAACCATTGCAGCAGATCGTTCTTTTCCCGCACCCGCGTCAGGTTGTCGTAGTAAAGCTGGCGGTTGCGCTCGAAAAAGTCCGACAGGTAAAGCACCGGCTGCTTCAATATCCCCCGGCTCACCAGATACAGGGTAATCAGCAAGCGCCCCACGCGGCCATTGCCATCCAGGAAAGGGTGGATGGTCTCGAACTGGTAATGCGCCAGCGCGATCTTCAGCAGTTCGGGAAAATGCTGCCGCTCGTTATGCACGAACTGTTCGATGTCGCCGATCAACTCCCCGATGGAAGCATGCACCGGCGGCACGAACACCGCATCGGCTATGCTCGCCCCGCCGATCCAGTTCTGGCTGCGCCGGAACTCGCCCGGGTGCTTGTGCTTGCCGCGCACCCCCTGCATCAGGGTCTTGTGCGTCGCGCGAATCAGCCGCGCGGAAAAAGGCAGCGTCTGCAACGTGTCCACCGCCTCGTTCATCGCCGCCACGTAGTTCTGCACTTCCTCCCAGTCGTCGCGCCGTTCCAGCGCGACGTCCTCCTTCTCCAGCAGCGCCTCCTCCATGTTCGTCTGCGTCCCCTCGATCCGGCTCGACTGGGTCGCCTCCTTCAGCACATGCATGCGGATAAAGAGATCGATGTTCGGGATGTACTCGGAATACATGTCCAGCCGGCCCAGCTCCCGGTCCGCCTGGCCCAGCAACTGGAGCAAGGCCATGTCGTCCACCACCCATGCGCGATTGATGGGATTGGGCTGAAAGCTCTTGTAGTGCGCCTGCTGGACATACCGGCCAGACTGGAAATGCTTCATTGGGGCGTTCCTCCCCCGGAATTAAAACAAGCCCGGATATTGTTTTAGATTTTATAAAAAAACTAAAATAACGCCAAGCGCTAATTTAACCTTGCACGACAACGGCGCTCGTACCTCTTTCTCCTTGAGCAGACGTTCCCGCAGAGGCTCGCCTTTGGCCGTAAGCCGGTACTTCTGCCGGCTGCTCTTGGGTTTGTCTGGAATGGTCATGAAGCAATCGGCCTGCAATGCCGGAACTAGGAGCCTGTCGGACTTGAAGAATCGAAGCGAAAATTCGGCTGGTCGAGGACAGATTTTGTCGATTTTACAGGTCAATAGTCGTTCTATTGACCAAAAAAGCGGCGAAATATGGACCGGTCAGGCAGATTTGCAGCCGATTTCCTTTAAGTCCGACAGGCTCCTAGGTATGCCTCCCAGAAAAGTCTTCGTGCTTCAAACCCAGGCCTTCCTGAATTTCCGCGCGTTTCGCCTCGTCCTGAAACACCAGCACCACGCGCTCGACTTTCCCGGTGACCCCCCGCGAGATGCGACCCAATTCACACCGGTGCTGCCGTCCAAACGGGAGCCGTCATTCATTTTTCCCGGGCTCAGCCACACCGCCAGGCGGCCGCGCCGCTTCAACGCCCAATGAATAGCGCACGGCTGGCGCATCGGGACCGATACACACCGCACGGCCCTCGCGCCACACCACCGCGTACTGGCCCAGCCGGCGCTTGCGCTCCAGCGCCTCGGCGACCGCCCGTTTCAGGACATCCAGGGCCGTGGCTTCGTAGTTGTATGCTTCCGTCATATCTGCCTCCAACTTTGCAACAATCGCATGATCGCCGGTTGCTTGACCTCGCGGTTCTCACCCCGCTGCGTAAACACGATTTCGGGCGTTTCGCCGCTGTTGAGAAAACACACCGTCCGGTCCACCAGCAAAGCATAAGCGTTGAACAGGTTCTCCAGGCTGCGGAGAAATCGTCGTTCGATATCCGGGACCGGGATATCGTGGCCGCCGTGGCTGACCCGCTCGGCCACGCGCAGTTTTGCCATCTCCGCGTCGGGCAAGGCGAGATAGATCAACTCGACTCGCCAGCCGGTCGTTCGCAGCCGCTGGATCAGGCGCAGATAGCCCCGGCCCGCCAAGGTCGTCTCGAAGCCGAAATCACGCCGCGCCTCAACATGCCGCTCGATCTCGGCCAGGAAAATCCGGCTTGCCGCCACCCGCTCCCTTTCCGGCGCCAACGGCGACATGCCCGCCGCGATCAGGTTGCGTTCACGAAGTTCCGGCAACCCGCCACCTCCGGAAGATACTTGAGGGCAAATGTTGTCTTCCCGGCGCCGTTGGGACCGGCGATGATCCAACAGGTAGGCTGATCGTGCCCGTTCATACCAGCCGTATCCTCCCGGTGAGCAGTTCCTGCATCATGCCCTGCTTGAGGCGGCGGGCCTTGGCGAGCTTTTCTTCCAGCGCGGCGATCTCGGCGTCCATGTCGGAGAGGATGGCGGCGATGGCGGTTTGTTCGGGGACTGACGGCACCGGTAACGTGATCTTGGCGATGTTGGTTTTGCTGATGCCGGAGACCTTGGTTCCGACAGCGAAGAACCGAAACTGGGCCTTTACTGCAGGTGTTTGAAAACAATAACGCCGATACAGATGGTCAAGCTCGTTTGTCCTGCTCTTGGCAACAATCGTATGCAGGCCCGAGATGAACGGCATTTTGTCCGGGTTGACGATTACCACATGCTTGCTCGTCCCGTCGTCGTCCTCGGAAGCATCGACAAAGACAACGTCGCCATCGTCGAGCAATGAAACCGCCGGGACCTTCTTCAACAGGATATCGAGCTTCGGAATGTTCTGGTATTCGGATCGAATGTTAACGAAGGTTTTGTTCGAGGTGTGAATATCACCGTAGTGCAAGTAGCAATAGCCTTCCGTAGAGAGCTGGTCGCGCGACGCAGTGAAGCCGCCGCTAAAGTTGAACAGGTCACCAAGGGGCTTCACCTCCCACTCCCCCCTGAAGCCCGGCAGGCGCTTCTTGCCGGTGAGCAGTTGCTGCATGGCGCCTTGTTTGATCTGGCGTTTCTTGGCGAGGAGGTGTTCCAGGGATTCGATGAGGGCATCCGCATCGCTCAACGCCTCGGCGATGGCTTCTTGTTCGGCTTTGGTGGGCGGGAGGGGAACGAGAAATGATTTAACAATCTCACCGCTGAAGTTCGGCTGGCCGCCTTGCGTGTATGTCTTGATGTAAAAGTCTTTTCGGTGCCGGAGAAATTGAAATAGATATTCAGTGTTTAGCCGCTTGGGAAGAATTGCCAGCACTGCCTGGTTTATCGCCGCACGAATTTCTGTTACCGCACTGACTCCAGCAGTCGCACCATATAAAGCGAGAAGCAGCGCCCCTTCGCTGACCATCTTTGCCGCGGAGTTCGCAAGTCCATCCGCAGTGATGCGGCCTTCAACTCCTTTTATTCTGACGCTGTTTAGATCGCCGGAGGTGATCCACGGAATGTTGCCGCCGTAGTAACTCGAATTTGAGGTGCTTGGGGTTCCGCCAGAAAAGCACGAAGAAAGCTCACCAATTGTGGCAACGTCCCAATCCTCCGGAATCACCCCCACCTCGGTCTGCTTGTAGCCCTTAGTCACCTGCGGCGTGGCCGTGACGGCATACGCGGCGCTCGCTTCCCTCACTTCCATGCGAACCCCATCTTCTCCAGGTGGCGGTTGACCCTGGCCTCCAGCACGGCCACGCGGCCGGTCAGTTGCGGCAGGGGGGTTTCGTAGCGTTCTGCCAGGTCCTTCACGCGCTGGGTGAGCGCCTGGCTGATGCGGTCCATCTCGCTGTGAATGTCCCGATCCAACGCGGCGAGCCATTTGTCGTCCACCACCAGCATTTTGATTTCGGCCTCGGTGAGTTTTGGGTAGTGGGCGTAGGCCTTGGAGTCGAGGTCGGCCTCGGCGTCCTTGAGGCGCTTCTTGAGGTCGGCCTCGTCGGCGTTGAGTTTGAGCCAGGCGTTGAGCACAGCGGCTTCGTCGCTGGCCGGAGCGCGGCCATCCTGGCCGCATGCTTCATATTCCGACGGGCTGGAAGCCCGCGTTCCCGGGGTCTTCCTCCAGCTCGGCGAGCTTGGCGGCCACACTTTCCAACTCAGCGGTAAGCCGGTCGAGGGCCTCCTGTTCCTTGGCATAGTAGCGGGCGACGATGAGAGGTTTGGGCACGAGGTCGCAGGCCCAGCCCTCGTCCTTTTCCTTGCCCTTCTTGTCGGTCTCGATGACGCGATAAGTGGCGGCCTTCCAGCCATCCACGGCAACCAGATAGCAGTCGTCCTGCATGGTCTGCGCCCAGTAGTCCATGAGGTGCTGGTAGACATCGTATTTGTCGATGAGCGGCTTGTCCGTGTAGTGGGCCAGCAGGTCCTCGGAGAGCGCGGCAATGACCTCCTTCGGGTGAATGCCCGGCTTGAGCGCTTTCAGGATTTTTGCTGCCTGGGCGCGCCAGGCGGCAAAGTGGGTGTTCATTCCCTCGATGAAGGCGGCGAACTCGGGGTGATCGTAGATGGCACGCTTGATGGCGCTCTTATCCACGGCGAGGTCGAGATAGCCGGGAACGCGGCCATCCTGGCCGCTCTGTGCGGGCTGGAAGCCCGCGCTCCCGTTAAACAGCGCAGTTTTCAGGGTCGGGCAAATATCCCAGTAGGCCTTGAGCGCCTCGACATCCGCCACGGGAATGCCGCCCTTGAGGTGGCCTTCGATGTCTTGCCGGTCTTCCGGCGTTTGGCTGTCGATGTAGCGCGGCAGGTTGAGGTTGAACTCGTTCTTTTCGATCTCGGCAGACGAGACCATGCGCGCATAGCGCGGCACGTCGCACTGCCGGGTGAAGACGTCCACGATGCGGTGGATGTCCTGGGCGCGCAGGCGGTTCTTGGGGCCGTCCTTCATGCAGCCGGCGCTGGCGTCGATCATGAAGATGCCCTTGCGGGCAGCCGCGTCCTGCTTGTCGATGACGACGATGCAGGCGGGGATGCCGGTGCCGTAGAACAGGTTGGCGGGCAGGCCGATGATGCCCTTGATGTAGCCCTTGCGCACGAGATTGCGGCGGATGTCGGCCTCGGCATTGCCGCGGAACAGCACGCGTGGGGCAGGATGCAGGCGCCCTTGCCGGTGCTCTTGAGCGAGCGGACGATGTGCAGCAGGTAGGCGTAGTCGCCCTGTTTGGCGGGCGGCACGCCGAATGGCTGGAAACGCTCATAAGGGTCGTGCAGCGGGTCGATGCCGGTGCTCCAGCGCTTGTCGGAAAACGGCGGATTGGCGACCACGTAGTCGAAGGTCTTGAGGGTGCCGCCTTCCTTGAACTTGGGATCGTCCAGGGTGTTGCCCTGCACGATGAGCGCGGTGGGGTTGTCGTGCAGAATCATGTTCATGCGGGCCAGGCCGCTGGTGGCGGCGTCCTTCTCCTGCCCGTAGAGAGTGACGGCGGTTCCGGCCTCGTCGCCCACCTTCAGCAGCAGCGATCCGGAGCCGCAGGTAGGGTCGTAGACGGTGGTGGCGGCGCCGGTCGCCGCGTTCCGGATGCCGATGATCTGCGCGATGATGCGGCTGACCTCGGCGGGGGTGTAGAACTGGCCCTTGCTCTTGCCGCTCTCGGTGGCGAAGTGGCGCATCAGGTATTCGTAGGCATCGCCCAGGATGTCGTCGCCCCCGGCGCGGTTCTTGGAGAAATCGAGCGCCTTGTTCTCGAAGATGGCGATGAGGTTGGTGAGCCGGTCCACCATCTCCTTGCCGGAGCCGAGCTTGTTGGCGTCGTTGAAGTCCGGCATGTCGGACAGCTTGTTGGCATTGGCCAGCGGGGCGATGATCTTCTTGTTGATCTGGTCGCCGATGTCCGGCTTGCCCTTGAGCGCCACCATGTCCTTGAAGCTGGCGCCCTGCGGTAGGGTGATCGGGGCGTAGGGCACGCCCGCGTACTTGTCGCTGACGTATTTGATGAACAGCAGAACGAGGACGTAGTCCTTGTACTGGCTGGCGTCCATGCCGCCGCGCAGCTCGTCGCAACTGGACCAAAGGGAGCTATAGAGTTCGGATTTTTTCAGTGCCATTGCTCAACTTTCATGTCGCTCGTTGGCGCGATGAGGCGCCTGTCCGCAGCTCGGCCGGGAGCCGTCGGATTTGATTTTGGGAAGTTTCTTCAAGGGAAGGCAGTCTGGCGCTCGCGTGCGATATCACCCTGATGTACCCGCTGCGCCGCGCCCACGCCAACCTGCCGACTTTAGGCAGGTTCGACGACAATCTGGAGCGGGCGATGGGAATCGAACCCACGTCTAAAGCTTGGGAAGCTTTCGTTCTACCATTGAACTACGCCCGCATGGTAAAATGCGAAGGCACATCATACTTTAATTTACCGGGATTTTGAAGGTGGTTACGCTCACGGTAAACGGAGACCCCCGGGTTTTCGAATCCCCCATCACCCTTGCCCAGTTGCTGGACCGAATGGATCTGGCGGGCAAGCGTCTGGCGGTGGAAAGAAACGGCGATATCGTGCCGCGCAGCCGGTTCGGCGAGCTGCGGCTGGAATCCGGCGACAAGCTGGAAATCGTGGTTGCCGTCGGCGGCGGCTGACCTCCCGGGACGGCGCGCCCGGAATCTTTCCTCCCCTTTATTCTGTCAAGGACATGCATGGACCCGTTAGTGATTGCAGGCAAGGCCTATCGCTCCCGTTTGCTGGTGGGCACCGGCAAGTACCAGGACTTTGAGCAGACCCGGGCCGCGGTGGAGGCAAGCGGGGCGGAGATCGTCACCGTGGCCATCCGGCGCACCAACATCGGCCAGACCGCCGGTGAGCCCAGCCTGCTGGAGGCGCTGCCGCCGTCCCGCTACACCATCCTGCCCAACACCGCCGGCTGCTATACCGCGGACGACGCGGTGCGCACCCTGCGCCTGGCGCGGGAGTTGCTGGACGGGCACGACCTGGTCAAGCTGGAGGTGCTGGGCGACCCCCACACCCTCTACCCCAACGTGGTGGAAACCCTGGCGGCGGCCGAGACCCTGATCAAGGAAGGGTTCAAGGTGATGGTCTACACCAGCGACGACCCCATCATCGCCAAGCGGCTGGAGGAGATCGGGTGCGTGGCGGTGATGCCGCTGGCCTCCCTGATCGGTTCGGGGATGGGGATATTGAACCCGTGGAACCTGCGGATCATCATCGAAAACGCCCAAGTCCCGGTGCTGGTGGACGCCGGGGTGGGCACCGCGTCCGACGCCGCCATCGCCATGGAGCTGGGGTGCGACGGGATCCTGATGAATACCGCCATCGCCGCGGCGAACGATCCGGTGCTCATGGCCTCCGCCATGAAGAAGGCCGTCCAGGCGGGCCGCGAGGCCTATCTGGCCGGGCGCATGCCGAAGAAACTCTACAGCGCGAGCCCCAGTTCCCCCAGCGCCGGGGTGATCGGCTCCGCCGCCCGGAACTAGCCAGGCAGCGCCACGGCGGAAACGTCCGCCGCCTCTAGCTCCCCCTCCAAGCCATGACCGAAAACTCGCCACAGCACCGCCCGCTGCGCAGCTTCGTGCTGCGCCAGGGGCGCATCTCGGCCGCCCAGCAGCGCGCCCACGAGGAACTCTTGCCCCACTTCGCCATCCCATACCGGGAAGAGGCGATCGACCTGGACCGGGCATTCGGGCGCCGCGCCCCGAAGATCCTGGAAATCGGGTTCGGCATGGGGGAGACCACGGCGCACATCGCCCGCAGCCATCCGGAAAACGACTATCTGGGGATCGAGGTGCACACCCCGGGGGTGGGCAGCCTGCTCAAGGAGATCCAGCAAGGTGGGCTGGCCAACCTGCGCATCATTCAGCACGACGCGGTGGAGGTGGTGCGCCACATGCTGCGCCCCGGGTCCCTGGACGGGGCGCATATCTTTTTCCCCGATCCCTGGCACAAGAAACGCCACCACAAGCGCCGGCTGATCCAGCCGCCGTTCGTGGCGCTGCTGTGCGACAGGCTGAAGCCCGGCGGCTACCTGCACGTGGCCACCGACTGGCAGGATTACGCGGAACAGGTGCTGGCGGTGCTCGGTGCCGAGCCGCGCCTGGCCAACAGCGCGGACGGTTACGCGCCGCGCCCGGCCTACCGCCCTGTGACCAAGTTCGAGCGCCGCGGCCTGCGGCTGGGGCACGGGGTGTGGGACATCGTGTTCCGGCGGGTATGAGGAAGGAAGCATATGTACACACTGAAGGCGATTCACATGGGCGCCGCGGCGCTTTCCTTCACCGGCTTTTTCGTGCGCGGGCTGTGGATGCGGCAGCGCTCGCCCCGGCTATCCGCCCGCTGGGTCAAGACGGTGCCCCACGTGGTGGACACCGTCCTGCTTGCCAGCGCCGCCGCCCTGGCGCTGCGCCTGCACCAATACCCGTTGGTGAACGGCTGGCTCACCGCCAAGCTGTTGGGGTTGCTGGCCTACATCGGCCTGGGCATGGTGGCGCTGCGCTTCGGCCGCACCCGTGGCACCCGCACCCTCGCCTGGCTCGCCGCCATGGTCGTGTTTGTCTACATCGTGGCGGTCGCCGTCACCCGCAATCCCCTGGTGTTCTACTGACATCCGGCCGAATCAGCATAGGGGGCAGTCTATCTGACTGCGCCCCTGCCACACCCCCCGGCATGTGGGACTGTGCCCGCCCCGAACCTTTCCCAGTGCTGATCAATGAAGGCTCTCACTTCTTCTTGAGGCGGTCGAGCTCCGCCTGGGCGAAAAACGCACTGGCCAGCTTCAGGATCTCGTTGGCCCGGCGTAGCTCCTTGACCTCGCGTTCCAAGGCCTTGAGGCGGTCGCGCTCCTCGCCGGTAACACCATCGCGCAGCCCGGTGTTGATCTCGTGCTTGCGCACCCAGTCATGCAAGGTCTGGGGCACGCAGCCAATCTTCGGTGCAATCGACTCAATGGCCGCCCACAGGGACGGATACTCGCTACGATGCTCTTGCACCATGCGGACAGCGCGTTCGCGCACTTCAGGGGAAAACCGGTTGGATTTGTTCATGGCTCCATTCTCTCAAGTTTCGGAGCCTCCTCAAAACCCGGGGCGATTCAACGCAGCCTATTCGCAGCCTCCTGCCTGGCGGATGGTAAGTGAAACACCCTGCATTCGATTCCTTGATGCTACATGCGATTTTCAGGGCATGGCGCCTGGCCAGTTCCAGGATGAGATGATTATTGAATACTGGGCTGGCAAGAATGGTCTCGCTCACCACCCAATGGCTCTCCTCATCTGTCATTACCTCCTGTTTGATCAGCCGCTGCAGCCGGTCGTAATTCCACCAGTCGCATCTTGTGACGGCAGTGCACAGGGCTTGCCATGCCGAAACGAATCGCTGCTTTCGCAGCGCCAGATTGTCGGGCGTCCACATCAACGCGTGATCGAAATGAGGAATGGCATTTCCATGCTGGCCCAGGGCCTGCAGGGCCAGCGCCAGGTTGGCATGGGTTGCCGGTGAATCCGGCTTCAGCGCCAGGGATTCTCGGATCGCACGAACGGCTTGCGCCGGTTGCCCACGCTGGAGGTGAAGCCATCCCAATAGCCGAAGGGCTTTGGCGTGGCGTGGCGAACGCTGCAGAATTTCGCGATAACGCTGTTCCGCGTCCATCAGGCGGCCTGCTTGATGAAGTGTCATCGCCTCCCGCAGGAGATCCTCATTCGTCATCCGAGACCCCGGGTACGATGCTTGGCTTGCGCGTTGATGCGCGGGATCATCCAGAGTTTCAGCTCCGCCTTATTCAACTGTGGCCGGATCCGCTGCATAATGGCTGGCGAGGGCCTCAGCCTTGGCCATATCCACCTGATTGAGGTGGGATTTGATCATTTCCATGGTCGGTTTGCTGGCAGTAAGCGTCCTGCCTCGCTGCTGTGCGGCCAGCATGAGTGCATAGCCGTTGACGAAGTCCGATGCGGCACCGCGGCTCTCCGCTTCGGTCAGACCCAGGTAATAGAGCGCGTCCACTAACCCGGTCCGCGCGGCGCGCAACCACCAGGCATGGGAAGCCCGCTGATCTTGAGGCGCCCCCCACCCCTTGAAGAACAGGATGCCCATAAAATATTCGGCGGGCGGCTGCCCTTGCTGGGCTGCCGCCCAGCACCAGCGCGCCGCGTCTTGATCATTTCCCGTCCCGTGATCGTATATGGCCAACCAGGTCTGGGCGTTCGCGTCACCCTGCCTGGCTGCGGCTTCGAGGGTTGCCAGGGATTGGCTGTCCCCTTGCTTGGCCGCCATCATGAGCTGCCGTTGATGCAGGAAGGCGGGTGAGGGACGGAAAATGCCGGGTGCCGCATCGCCTGACCGGGCCAATTCCCCGGGCCGCGCCGGCAGTACGCCGGCCGCCACCGCAGCGGCATCCGCGTCGATCAGCCCAAAGCCATAATGGGCATTCCAGCCCGGCGTACTGGTCTGGGGACGCGCGGTCTGCTCGAACAGCGTCTCGATACGGTCAGGCGGAACATGGGCCGACAGCAGCAGGGCCGCCGCCCCGGCAGCCGCCGGCCCAGCGGAGGAATCGCCCAGGAAGGGCTTCATCTCATACCCTGGACCGTCCTGGGAGGGATAGGCCACGATGGTGCGATCGGGCACGACGAAGCGTGGTTGCCGGAAGCAATGGAGCGACTGCAGATGGACCAAAGAACCCCCTTCTGCAGACCGGTCATAATCCAGACACTGGGGGCCGCTGTTGGCGTAATCCTCGATCATGAAGCGACCGTGGCGGCCGGTGTTCGGATCGACGGCCGCGACCGCCATCAGTCCGGGCTCGGTGGCGGAACTGCCTGCGCCGCCGCCGGTGCCATAGCGGATTTGCAC
>JAJZUU010000119.1 GCA_021848325.1 Pseudomonadota bacterium
GAAGCAAAGCACGCGCGTGCACACGGAAACCGGGTGCTTCTCGACAGCACGGGGACACCACACTCAGGAGAACATGCCATGACCGATATCGCCGCATTATTGGGCAGCGAGGCCGAGACCTTGCTGGCTTACCAGTGCCGGGGCATCCCGAAACAGATGCTCACTCTGCCGGGACCGGATTTCGTCGACCGGGTGGTGGCGCAAAAGGACGTGAAGCCCGGCGTCCTGCGTGCGCTGCAGACCCTGTTCGACCACGGCCGGCTGGGGGGCACCGGATACCTGTCCATCCTGCCGGTGGACCAGGGGGTGGAGCACTCCGGCGGCGCCTCGTTCGCCCCCAACCCGATCTATTTCGACCCGGAGAACATCGTGCGCCTGGCCATCGAAGGCGGCTGCAACGCCGTGGCCTCCACCCTGGGGGTGCTGGGGGCCTGCGCCCGCAAATATGCCCACAAGATCCCGTTCATCGTGAAGATCAACCACAACGAGATCCTGACCTATCCGGCGATCTACGACCAGACCCTGTTCGCCAGCGTGAAACAGGCGTTCGATATGGGCGCGGTGGCCATCGGGGCGACCATCTACTTCGGCTCGCCGGAGTCGCGCCGCCAAATCAGCGAGGTCAGCGAGGCGTTCGCCCAGGCCCACGAACTGGGCATGGCCACGGTGCTGTGGGCCTATCTGCGCAACCCGGGCTTCAAGAAGGATGGGGTGGACTACCATACCGCCGCCGATCTCACCGGCCAGGCCAACCACCTGGCCGCCACCATCGAGGCGGACATCGTCAAGCAGAAGCAGGCCGAGGGCAACGGCGGCTACAACGCCATCAAGTTCGGCAAGACCCACCCCCGGGTCTACAGCGAACTCACCAGCGACAACCCCATCGACCTGGTGCGCTACCAGGTGGCCAACTGCTACCTGGGCCGCGCCGGCATGATCAACTCCGGCGGCGCCTCCGGGGAGAACGACCTGGCCCAGGCGCTACGCACCGCGGTGATCAACAAGCGGGCCGGCGGCATGGGCCTGATCTCCGGGCGCAAGGCGTTCCAGAAGCCGATGGACGAGGGGGTCACACTCCTCAACGCGATCCAGGACGTCTACCTCTCGGACCGGGTGACGGTGGCATAGGGGGTCAGTGGATATACGCCTCGGTGGCATAGCGCCGCATCATGCGGTGGCTGTTGAAATACGAGGCGTTCTTGGTGATGGCGCCCTTCATCACCTCGATCCAGCCGTCCCGGTCGCCGTAGTACAGCGGCAGCACCAGGCCCTCCAGCTTGTCGTACATGAGGGCCGCGTCGCCGCCGTTGGCCTCGGGCGAGTCGTCGCCGATGGCCCAGCCGGTCACCCCCTCGATGCAGCCTTCGATCCACCAGCCGTCCAGCACGCTCAGCTGCGGCACGCCGTTGAAGGCGGCCTTCATGCCGCTGGTGCCCGAGGCCTCCAGAGGGCGCAACGGGGTATTGAGCCACAGGTCGGCCCCGGAGACCATGGCCAGGGCGATCTCCATGTCGTAGTCCGGCAGGAAGGCCGCCGGCACGGCCCCGGTCATTTCCCGGATATGGGCGTGGATCAGCTCGATCAGGCGCTTGCCCCCGGTGTCGCGGGGATGGGCCTTGCCCGCCATGACCAGTTGGAACGGGCAACGGGCGGCGATGGACTTGAGCCGCGCCAAGTCCGTGAACAGCAGGTCCGGGCGCTTGTAGGCGGTCATGCGCCGGGCCAGGCCCAGGATCGGCAACTCCGGGTCCAAGCCCACCCCGGTGAGGGCGCTGACTTTCTCGACCAGTTGCCGTTTCGCCTGCCTGTGGGCCTCCCACACTGCTGCGTGGGGAATTTGGTCCGCGCGCACCAGGAGTTCCGGCTCGTGGCACCAGCCGGGAAGGTGCTGATCGTACAGGCCGGCGAACGGCTTGCTGCACCAGGTGAAGGGGTGCACGCCGTTGGTGACCGCATGCACGCGGTAGCCGGGGTAGAGCTTGCGCGACACCTCGGCGTGACGCTTGGCCACGCCGTTCACGTACTCGCTCAGGTTGAGGGCGAGCCGGGTCATGTTGAGGCTGTCCACCCCAGCCAGGGCGCGCAGGGTGGCGGCGTCCACGAAATCCCCCAGAACCGGCTGCACCAGGTTGTACGGAAACTGGTCGTGGGCCGACTCCACCGGGGTGTGGGTGGTGAAGGTGCACATCTCCCGCACCCGCGGGATGTCGTAGGGGGATTCCCCCGGCCGCACATCCTCCCTGGCATAAGCGTAGCGCCGCAGCAGCGCTAGGGTGAGCAGGGCGGAATGGCCCTCGTTCATGTGGTATTCCCGGATCTCGAAGCCCAGGGCCTGCAGCATGCGCACGCCGCCGATCCCCAGCACCATCTCCTGCTTGAGCCGGTAGCCCTGGTCGCCGCCGTACAGATAATGGGTGATGTCCCGGTCCTCGGCCCGGTTCACCTCCAAGTCTGTGTCCAGCAGGATGACCGGCTGCCTGCCGCCCATATGGCCCTCCACGACATAAAGCCAGCCGCTCACCCACACCTCGTGCCCGCCGATGGACATGGCGACGGCGGCCTCCAGGCGGCGGGCCCAGCGCTCCGGCTGCCAGAACGCCGGGTGCTCGATCTGGTGCCCTTCGGGTCCGATCTCCTGGCGGAAATAGCCGCCCCGGCTCACCAGGGTCACCGCCACCAGGGGCAGTTCCAGGTCCGCGGAGGAGCGCACGGTGTCCCCGGCGAGGATCCCCAGTCCGCCGCTGTAGCTGGGGATTTCGTTGCACAGGGCGATCTCCATGGAAAAGTAGGCAATCCTCGGCTCGTGAATGAATTCGTCCCGCATTCCTTCCTCCTCGTCCAAGCCCGTATCCGGGATAGAACCCGGATACGGGTTCTATCCCGCTAGCGATACCCCGGTGGCAATGCCCACCAGCGTGCCTTTCTGGCCCAATCCGTAGCCCACGCAGTCTAGGAGCCTGTCGGACTTAAAGGAAATCGGCTGCAAATCCGGCTGACCGGTCCATGTTTCGCCGCTTTTTTGGTCAATAGAACGACTATTGACCTGCAAAATCGACA
>JAJZUU010000063.1 GCA_021848325.1 Pseudomonadota bacterium
CGAATTTCCGCGACAGAATGGTGGTGATCGCCGCCGTCAGCGTCGTCTTCCCGTGGTCCACATGCCCAATCGTCCCCACGTTTACGTGCGGTTTCGTCCGCTCAAACTTGCCTTTTGCCATGATGATCCCCTTCTGCTAACCCGTTATTTCTTGCTGATAACCGCATCCGCGACGTTCTTCGGAGCCTCGGCGTAATGCTTGAATTCCATGGAATAGGTGGCCCGCCCCTGGGTCGCGGATCGAAGCGCCGTCGAGTAGCCGAACATCTCCGCCAGGGGAACCTCGGCCTTGACCACCTTGCCGCCGGCGGGCAGGTCATCCATGCCCTGGATCATGCCGCGGCGGGAACTCAGGTCACCCATCACGTCGCCCATGTACTCCTCCGGCGTTTCCACTTCCACCGCCATCATGGGCTCGAGGAGCACCGGGGTGGCCTTGCGCATGCCGTCCTTGAAGGCCATGGACGCCGCCATCTTGAACGCGTTTTCGTTCGAGTCCACGTCGTGATAGGACCCGTCGAACAGGGTTACCTTGACGTCCACCACCGGGAAGCCGGCGAGCACCCCGTTGGGCAACGTCTCCTGCAGCCCCTTGTCCACCGCGGGGATGTACTCCCGCGGCACCACACCGCCCTTGATGGCGTCGACGAATTCATAGCCCTTACCAGCCTCGTTGGGTTCCATCTTCAGCCAAACGTGGCCGTATTGCCCCTTGCCGCCGGACTGCTTGATGAATTTCCCTTCGATCTCGACCGATTTCTTGATCGCCTCGCGGTAGGCAACCTGGGGCGCGCCCACGTTGGCCTCCACGCCGAACTCCCGCTTCATGCGGTCGACGATGATTTCCAGATGCAACTCGCCCATGCCGGAAATAATGGTTTGACCGGACTCCTCGTCGGTACGCACACGGAAAGACGGGTCTTCCTGGGCCAACCGGTTCAGGGCGACGCCCATTTTTTCCTGGTCGGCCTTGGTCTTCGGTTCCACTGCCACATGGATCACCGGCTCCGGAAACTCCATGCGCTCCAGGGTGATGATGTTGTTCGGGTCGCACAGGGTATCGCCCGTCGTCGCCTCTTTCAGCCCGACCGCAGCGGCGATGTCGCCGGCACGCACTTCCTTGATGTCTTCGCGCTGGTTGGCATGCATCTGGAGAATACGCCCGATCCGCTCCTTTTTGCCCTTCACCGGGTTGTAGACCGTGTCCCCGGAGGTCACCACACCCGAATAGACGCGGAAAAAAATCAGCTGACCGACATAGGGGTCGGTCGCAATCTTGAACGCCAGGCCGGAAAACGGCTCTTCGTCCGACGGATGGCGCTCGGCTTCGCCGCCGTTCTCCAGATGCCCTTTGATGGCCGGAACCTCGGTGGGCGCCGGCAAATACTCCACCACCGCATCCAACATCGCCTGCACGCCCTTGTTCTTGAAGGCGGAGCCGCACAGCATGGGGACGATTTCGTTGTGGATGGTGCGCGTCCGCAGCCCTTCCTTGATCTCCGCGGGGCTCAGATCGCCCTCCTCGAGATACTTGTTCATCAGATCTTCGGATGCCTCGGCCGCGCTTTCCACCATCTTTTCGCGCCACTCCTGGCACGCCTGCGCCATGTCCGCCGGGATGTCCCGCTCGTCGAACCGGGTGCCCTGGGTGCTGTCGTCCCAGTAGATGGCCCTCATCTTGATCAGGTCCACCACCCCCTCGAACTTGTCCTCGGCGCCGATAGGCAGTTGGATAGGCACCGGATTCGCCTTGAGCCTGGCCCGCATCTGCTCGTACACGCGCAGGAAATTGGCCCCGGAACGATCCATCTTGTTGACGAACGCCAGGCGCGGCACCCCATACTTGTTGGCCTGCCGCCACACGGTTTCCGACTGCGGCTGGACACCGCCCACCGCGCAAAACACGCCGCACGCCCCGTCCAGCACCCGCAGACTGCGCTCCACCTCGATGGTGAAATCCACGTGCCCCGGGGTGTCGATGATGTTAATGCGGTGCTCGGGGAAGTTACCTTCCATCCCCTTCCAAAAGCAGGTGGTCGCCGCCGAAGTAATGGTGATCCCGCGCTCCTGCTCCTGCGCCATCCAGTCCATCACGGCGGCGCCGTCGTGGACCTCCCCGATCTTGTGGGAGACGCCGGTGTAGAACAGCACCCGTTCGGTGGTCGTGGTCTTGCCCGCATCGATGTGCGCCATGATGCCGATGTTGCGGTAACGTTCAATTGGTGTCTTGCGTGCCACAGCGATGCCCTATACCTAATCAATCGCCGCACCGGCGGGACTACCGAGCCCCGCGCCCCGCGGCGAATGGTGTCATTGTCAATAAACTAAAAGCGGAAATGGGAGAATGCCTTGTTGGCTTCCGCCATGCGATGCACTTCCTCGCGCTTCTTCATCGCCGCGCCCCGGCCCTCTGCGGCGTCCATCAACTCGCCCGCCAGGCGGAATCCCATGGATTTCTCCCCGCGCTTGCGCGCGGCATCCTTGAGCCACCGCATCGCCAACGCCGTCCTGCGCACCGACCGCACCTCGACCGGGACCTGGTAATTGGCCCCGCCGACGCGGCGGCTCTTCACCTCCACCATGGGACGCACGTTGCCGAGCGCCTGAATGAAAACTTCCAAGGGGTCCTTGCCGCTCTTCTGGGCGATTTGCACAAAAGCGCCATACACGATGCGCTCGGCCACAGACTTCTTGCCCTCGGACATCAGCACGTTGACAAACTTGGCCACGTCGTGGTTGCCGAATTTCGGGTCCGGCAATATCTCCCTCTTGGGAACTTCTCTACGTCTCGGCATGATTACCTCAATTCTCTACAATGCTTGATGGCGGCTACACCCGGGCGAACGGCCCCACAAACATCCGTTCACGTCACAGAATTAAGCGGCTTTCGGGCGCTTCGCGCCGTATTTGGAACGGCTCTGCTTGCGGTCTTTGACCCCCGCCGTATCCAGGCTCCCGCGCACGGTGTGGTAACGCACGCCCGGCAGATCCTTGACGCGCCCGCCCCGGATCAGGACCACGGAGTGCTCCTGCAGGTTGTGGCCTTCGCCGCCGATATAGCTGGTGACCTCGAAACCGTTGGTGAGGCGCACGCGCGCAACCTTGCGCAGCGCCGAGTTCGGCTTCTTCGGGGTCGTGGTGTACACGCGCGTGCACACGCCGCGCTTCTGCGGACAGCTTTCCAGCGCCGGCACCTTGCTTTTCGTGCGTTTGGCAACGCGCGGCTTACGCACCAATTGGTTGATCGTTGGCATTGGTTCTTAATCCTAAAAATCAGCCAGGCCACCTTCGGGTTGGCCGGAACAAAAAAATGATCAGGACGGCACTAAGCCGTCCCGAAATTTGCCGCTTGCATAGGCGGCCCGGAGGGCGGGCCACGTCGCGACTATAAAGACAGGCGATTTTATTGGGTTTTGACGGGCATGTCAAGCGACCTGCTCGTTGTCCGACGCTTCCGCCACCCCCTCCTCGATCAGACTCCGCTCCGGCGCCATATCCTCACCCTCCTTTTGCCTACGCCGGGTGGTATGGTAGGCAAGTCCTGTGCCCGCGGGGATCAGGCGTCCGACGATCACATTCTCTTTCAGGCCGCGCAGGTCGTCGCGCTTGCCCAGGATGGCCGCTTCCGTCAACACGCGGGTGGTCTCCTGGAACGATGCGGCGGAAATAAACGAATCGGTGGACAACGAGGCCTTGGTGATGCCGAGCAGCATGTACTCGAAGGAAGCCGGCTGTTTGCCCTCGGCCAGCACGCGCTCGTTTTCCTCCAGCAACTCGGCGCGCTCCAGTTGTTCGCCGAGAATGAAACGGGTGTCGCCCGCGTCCGAAATGGTCACCCGCCGCAGCATCTGGCGCACGATCACCTCGATATGCTTGTCGTTGATCTTCACCCCCTGCAGGCGGTAGACGTCCTGCACCTCGTCCGTGATGTAGCGAGCCAGGGCCTCCATGCCAAGCAGGCGCAGGATATCGTGGGGATCGGCCGGCCCGTCGACGATGCTCTCGCCCTTGTTGACCACCTGGCCGTCGTGGGCGGTCACGTGCTTCTCTTTGAGAATCAGGTATTCATGGGCAACGCCGTCGAGATCGGTGATCACCAGCCGCTGCTTGCCCTTGGTATCCTTGCCGAAGGAAACGGTACCCGTGACTTCCGCCAGCAGACCGGCGTCCTTCGGAGAGCGGGCTTCGAACAGTTCGGCAACCCGCGGCAGGCCCCCGGTGATGTCGCGCGTCTTGCTCGTTTCCTGGGGAATCCTCGCCAGCACGTCACCCACGCTGACCTGTTGGCCATCCTTCACGGTGATGATGCTGCCCACCTGGAAGGTGATGTTGACCGGTGACTCGGTGTTGGCGATCTTGACCTCCTCCCCTTGCTCGTCCAGGAGTTTCACCTGGGGGCGCAGGCCCTTCGCCTGGGCGGCACCGCGCCGTTTGGGGTCGATCACCACCAGGGTGGATAGGCCGGTCACCTCGTCGATTTGCTTGGCGACCGTGGTTCCCTCCTCCACGTTCTCGAAGCGCACCTTGCCGGCGTATTCGGTAATGATCGGGCGGGTGTGGGGGTCCCACGTGGCGAGCACGTGACCGGCTTTCACCACGGCTCCGTCCGCGATCAACAGGCTCGCACCGTAGGGGACCTTGTGCCGTTCCCGTTCCCGGCCGTTGTCATCCAGGATCGCCACTTCCCCGCTGCGGGAAATGGCGATCTGTTCACTCTTGGCGCCGGTGACATAACGCATCCCGGAAAGGAAACGCGCCGTACCGTTGGATTTGCTCTCGATCTGGCTGGCCATTGCCGCGCGGGAGGCGGCACCACCGATGTGGAACGTGCGCATGGTGAGCTGGGTGCCCGGCTCGCCGATGGACTGGGCGGCGATCACCCCGACCGCCTCGCCCACATTGACCAGTTGGCCGCGGCCCAGGTCGCGCCCATAGCACTGGCCGCACAGGCCGTGGCGGGTTTCGCAATTGAGCGGGGTGCGCACCTTGACCTCGTCGACACCCAGGGCCTCGATCCGGTCCACCGTGTCTTCATCCATCAAGGTGCCGCGTTCGTACACGGTTTCCCCGGTTTCCGGGTTCACCACGTCCACCGCGGTCACCCGGCCGAGAATCCGTTCCCGCAGCGGTTCGACCACTTCGCCCCCTTCCACCAGGGCCTTCACGGCCATGCCCTGGGTGGTTCCGCAGTCATGTTCGGTCACCACCAGATCCTGGGTCACGTCCACCAGGCGCCGGGTCAGATAGCCGGAATTCGCCGTCTTCAGGGCCGTATCCGCCAGCCCCTTGCGGGCGCCGTGGGTGGAGATGAAGTACTGCAAGACATTAAGTCCTTCGCGGAAGTTCGCGGTAATCGGCGTCTCGATGATGGAGCCGTCCGGCTTGGCCATCAACCCGCGCATGCCGGCCAATTGCCGGATCTGGGCCGCCGAACCGCGGGCACCGGAATCCGCCATCATGTAAATGGAGTTGAAGGACTCCTGGCTGGTCTCCTTGCCCTCCCTGTCCACCACCTTCTCGCTACCGAGTTGGGTCATCATGGCCTTGGCCACCATATCGCCGGCCCGGCCCCAGATGTCTACCACCTTGTTGTAGCGCTCACCCTGGGTGACCAGACCCGAGGTGTACTGGGCCTCGATTTCCTTCACCTCGGACTCGGCGGCGGCGATCAGGTCCCCCTTCTGGCTCGGCACCAGCATGTCGCCCACCGCGATGGAAATCCCGGCGCGGGTGGCCAGGGAGAAACCGGCGGACATCAGCTTGTCGGCAAAGATCACGGTCTCGCGCACCCCGCAGCGCCGGAAACTGGCGTTGATCAGCCTGGAGATTTCCTTCTTCTTCAGGGCCTTGTTAATGAACGGGAAGGGCAGCCCGGCGGGCAGGATCTCCGACAGCAGGGCGCGTCCGGCGGTGGTCTCGTAGCGCGTAATCTTCGCCTGCCTTTCGCCGTCCTCGTCAATCCCGACTTCCTTGATGCGCACGCTCACCCGGGCGTGCAGCTCGACCTGGCGCGACTCGTAAGCGCGGGACACCTCCGCCACGTCGGCGAACAGGGTGCCTTCGCCCTTGGCATTCACCTTCTCCCGGGTCATGTAGTACAGGCCCAGCACGATGTCCTGGGACGGCACGATGATGGGCTCGCCGTTGGCCGGGGACAGCACGTTGTTGCTGGCCAGCATCAGGGTGCGCGCCTCCATCTGGGCCTCCAGGGACAGCGGGACGTGCACCGCCATCTGGTCGCCGTCGAAGTCCGCGTTGAACGCGGCGCACACCAGGGGATGCAGTTGGATCGCCTTGCCCTCGATGAGCACCGGCTCGAACGCCTGGATGCCCAGGCGATGCAGGGTCGGCGCCCGGTTCAGCAGGACCGGGTGCTCGCGGATCACGTCTTCCAGGATGTCCCACACCTCGGGGGCTTCCTCTTCCACCATGCGCTTGGCGGCCTTGATGGTGGTGGCCAGCCCCAGCACCTCCAGCTTGTGGAAGATGAACGGCTTGAACAGCTCCAGCGCCATCTTCTTGGGCAGGCCGCACTGGTGCAGCTTGAGCTGCGGGCCCACCACGATCACCGAGCGGCCGGAGTAGTCCACCCGCTTGCCCAGCAGATTCTGGCGAAAACGCCCGCCCTTGCCCTTGATCATGTCGGCCAGGGATTTCAAGGGGCGCTTGTTGGCGCCGGTCATGGCCTTGCCGCGGCGTCCATTGTCCAGCAGCGAGTCCACCGCCTCCTGCAGCATGCGTTTTTCGTTGCGCACGATGATCTCCGGCGCCTTCAGCTCCAGCAGCCGTTTCAGGCGGTTGTTGCGGTTGATCACCCGGCGGTACAGGTCGTTCAGATCGGAGGTGGCGAAACGGCCGCCGTCCAGCGGCACCAGGGGACGCAACTCCGGCGGCAGCACCGGCAGCACCTCAAGCACCATCCAGTCCGGCTTGATGCCGGACTTTTGGAAACCCTCCAGCACCTTGAGGCGCTTGGCGATCTTCTTGATCTTGGTGTCCGACCCGGTGGCATCCAACTCGCGGTGCAGGCGTTCGATCTCTTGGTTCAGGTCCAGGCTGCGCAGCAGATCGCGCACCCCTTCCGCTCCCATGGCAGCCTTGAATTCGTCGCCATATTCCTCCACCTTGGACAAATAGTCGTCTTCGGTGAGCAACTGGCACCGGGCAAGCGGGGTCATCCCGGGATCGGTCACCACGTAGGCCTCGAAATACAGTACCCGCTCGATATCGCGCAGGGTCATGTCGAGCACCATCCCCAAGCGGGAAGGCAAGGACTTCAGGAACCAGATATGGGCGACCGGACTGGCCAGCTCGATATGGGCCATGCGCTCGCGGCGCACCTTGGACAGCGTGACTTCCACGCCGCATTTCTCGCAGATCACCCCGCGATGCTTGAGCCGCTTATATTTGCCGCACAGGCACTCGTAGTCCTTGTTGGGGCCGAATATCTTGGCGCAGAACAGACCGTCGCGCTCCGGCTTGAAGGTGCGGTAATTGATGGTCTCCGGCTTCTTTACCTCGCCGTAAGACCAGGAGCGGATCTTTTCGGGAGAGGCCAAGCCGATCTTGATGGCATCGAACTCTTCTTCCTGGGTAACCTGTTTGAATAAGTCTAGTAATGCTTTCACGCTAACCTCCAAATGTGAGGGGTGGGGCGTGAGGGCCAAAGGCCGGCCACGGCTCGGTGCCCGGCCTCTCGCTCCTCACCGATCAGAACCGTTCCAGGTCGATATCGATAGCCAAAGAACGAATTTCCTTAACCAGCACGTTGAAGGACTCCGGCATGCCGGCCTCGATCTTGTGCTCGCCCTTGACGATGGACTCGTACACCTTGCGGCGCCCCTCCGTATCGTCCGATTTGACCGTCAACATCTCCTGCAGGGTGTAGGCCGCGCCGTACGCCTCCAGCGCCCACACCTCCATCTCCCCGAAGCGCTGGCCGCCGAACTGGGCCTTGCCGCCCAGGGGCTGCTGGGTCACCAGGCTGTAGGGGCCGGTGGAGCGGGCATGCATCTTGTCGTCCACCAGGTGGTGCAGCTTCAGCACGTGCATGTAGCCCACGGTCACCGGCCGGTCGAACGCCTCCCCGGTGCGGCCGTCGTACAGGGTAACCTGGCCGCTGCGGGGCAGCCCCGCCAACTCCAGCATGCCCTTGATCTCCTCTTCGTTCGCCCCGTCGAACACCGGGGTGGCAAACGGCACGCCGCCCCTGAGATTTTGCGCCAGGTCGATAATTTCCGCGTCCGACAGGGAGTCGATCGCCTCGGCCTTGCCGGTGCTGTTGTAGATCTTTTCGACGAACTGACGCAACTCCGCCGCCTTGGCATTGGCCCGCAGCATGCCGTCGATCTTCTTGCCCAACCCCTTGGCCGCCCATCCCAAATGGGTTTCGAGAATCTGCCCCACGTTCATCCGGGAAGGCACGCCCAGGGGGTTCAGCACGATGTCCATCGGAATGCCGTCCGCCGTGTAAGGCATGTCCTCCACCGGCACGATCTTGGACACCACGCCCTTGTTGCCGTGGCGCCCCGCCATCTTGTCGCCGGGCTGCAGCCTGCGCTTGACCGCCACATACACCTTGACCATCTTCTGTACACCGGGCGCCAGTTCGTCACCACTGGTGAGCTTCTTCCGTTTCTCTTCGTAGGCCTGGTCGAAATCCACCCGTTTTTGCGCCAGGCCGTCCTTGGCCGCCTCCAACTGGCGCGCCGCGGTCTCGTCGGCGAGACGGATGTCGAACCAGTCGTGGCGAGGCACCTCGGCCAGGTAGCTTTCCGTAACCTGGCTGCCCTTGGCCAGTCTTTTCGGGCCGCCGTTCGCCACCTTGCCCATCAGCAGACGCCGGATCCGGCCAAAGGCATCGTCCTCCATGATCCGCATCTGGTCGGCCAGGTCCTTCTTATATTCTTTTAGCTGATCCTCGATGATTTGGGTAGCGCGCTTGTCCCGTTCGATGCCTTCGCGGGTGAACACCTGCACGTCGATGACCGTGCCGGACATGCCGGAAGGCACGCGCAGGCTGGTGTCCTTCACGTCCGACGCCTTCTCGCCGAAGATGGCGCGCAGCAGCTTCTCTTCGGGGGTGAGCTGGGTCTCGCCTTTGGGGGTGACCTTGCCCACCAGCACGTCGCCGGCCTCGACCTCGGCCCCGATGTATACGATGCCGGACTCGTCCAGGCGCGACAGCATGCGCTCGCTCAAGTTGGAGATGTCCCGGGTGATCTCCTCCGGCCCCAGCTTGGTGTCCCGCGCCACCACCGACAGCTCCTCGATGTGGATCGAGGTGTAGCGGTCGTCCGCCACCACCCGCTCGGAGATCAGGATCGAGTCCTCGAAGTTGTAGCCGTTCCACGGCATGAACGCCACCAGCAGGTTCTGGCCCAGGGCCAGTTCGCCCATGTCGGTGGAAGCCCCGTCGGCAACCACATCGCCCTTGCTGAGCACGTCGCCCACGTTCACCAGGGGACGCTGGTTGATGTTGGTGTTCTGGTTGGAGCGGGTGTACTTGGTCAGGGTATAGATGTCCACCCCGACCTCGCCCGCCAGGGTCTCGTCGTCGTGCACCCGCACCACGATACGCCCGGCATCCACGTAGTCCACCACACCGCCGCGGTGGGCCTGCACCGTGGTGCCGGAGTCCACCGCCGCCGTGCGCTCGATGCCGGTGCCGACCAGGGACTTCTCCGCCCGCAGGCAGGGCACCGCCTGACGCTGCATGTTGGAGCCCATCAGCGCGCGGTTGGCGTCGTCGTGCTCCAGGAACGGGATCAGGGAGGCGGCCACCGACACGATCTGGGACGGCGCGATGTCCATATACTCGATGCGGTCCGGGCTGGCCAGTTCGAACTCGTTCTTATGGCGGCAGGAAACGATGTCGTTCACGAAGCGGCCGTCCGCATCCAGTTCGGCGTTGGCCTGGGCGATCACGTACTTCCCTTCCTCGATGGCGGACAGGTATTCGATGTCGCTGCTCACCTTGCCGTCCACCACCTTGCGGTAGGGGGTCTCCAGGAAACCGTATTCGTTGGTGCGGGCGTACAGGGCCAGGGAATTGATCAGGCCGATGTTCGGCCCTTCCGGGGTCTCGATCGGGCACACCCGGCCGTAGTGGGTCGGGTGCACGTCGCGCACCTCGAAGCCGGCCCGCTCCCGGGTCAGGCCGCCCGGGCCCAACGCGGAGACGCGGCGCTTATGGGTGATCTCGGACAGCGGGTTGGTCTGGTCCATGAACTGGGACAACTGGCTCGATCCGAAGAACTCCTTGATCGCCGCCGAAACCGGCTTGGCGTTGATCAGGTCGTGGGGCATCAGGTTCTCGGATTCGGCCTGGGACAAGCGCTCCTTCACCGCACGTTCGACCCGCACCAGACCGGCGCGGAACTGGTTTTCCGCCAGCTCGCCCACGGACCGCACGCGCCGGTTGCCCAAGTGGTCGATGTCGTCGATCTCGCCGCGCCCGTTGCGCAGTTCCACCAGGATCTTCATCACCGCGATGATGTCTTCCTTGGCCAGGGTGCCGGGCCCGGTAAGCTCCTCCCTGCCCACGCGGCGGTTGAACTTCATGCGCCCCACGGCCGACAGGTCGTAGCGCTCTTCGCTGAAGAACAGGCCGTTGAACAACGCCTGGACCGCGTCCTCGGTGGGGGGTTCGCCCGGACGCATCATGCGGTAGATGGCCACCTGGGCCGCGGTCTGATCGACGGTCTCGTCGGTGCGCAGGGTATGGGAAATATAGGCCCCCTGGTCCAGATCGTTGGTGTAGATCGTATTGATCTTGGTCACGCCCGCGGCACGCAGCTTCTCCAGCAGTTCCTCGATGAGTTCGTCATTGGCCTGGGCCAGGATCTCGCCGCTGGCCTTGTCCACCACATTGTGGGCCAGCACCCGCCCGAGCACGAATTCTTCCGGGACGGCGATCTTCTGGATCCCCGCCTTTTCCATTTCGCGGGTATGCTTGACGGTGATGCGTTTGTCCCTGGGAACGATTACCGTTCCGTCTTTGCCCACGATGTCGAAGCGCGCCAGTTCGCCGCGCAGCCGCTCCGGCACCAGTTCGAACTGGACGCCCTTCTTGCCCAGATGGAAGGTGTCGTTGACGAAAAACAGCGCGAGGATGTCCTCCGGCGTATAGCCCAGCGCCTTGAGCAAGGTGGTCCCTGGCATCTTGCGCCGACGGTCGACGCGAAAATACAGGTAATCCTTGGGGTCGAACTCGAAATCCAGCCAGGAGCCACGGTACGGAATAATCCTGGCGGAAAACAGCAACTTGCCGGAGGAGTGCGTCTTGCCGCGGTCGTGCTCGAAGAACACCCCCGGGGAACGATGCAACTGGGACACGATGACGCGCTCGGTGCCGTTGATGACGAAGGACCCGGCCGGGGTCATGAGCGGAATCTCGCCCATGTAGACTTCCTGCTCCTTGACCTCTTTCACGGTGGGCTTGGACGCCTCCTTGTCCATGATGGTCAGCCGCACCTTGGCACGCAGCGGAGCAGCGAAGGTCAGTCCGCGCAGTTGGCATTCCTTGATATCGAATGGAGGCTCGCCGAGGTTGTAGCTCACGAAATCCAGTTTGGCATTGCCGGAGTGGCTGGCGATGGGGAATACCGAGCTAAAGGCGGCCTGCAACCCCTGGTTCTTGCGCGCGTCCGACGCCACATCCGCTTGCAGGAAGCCCGTATACGAGTCAAGCTGGGTGGCGAGCAGAAAGGGGACCGGCAATACGCTCGCACGTTTGGCAAAACTCTTGCGGATGCGTTTTTTCTCGGTAAAAGAGTAGCTCATATGATCTCCACGGAATTGCTGCGGCGGCAGAAGACAAAAGACAGAGGACAGAAGTCAGCCTTCCGGCACCCGGGCGATCCGGCGGCAACGCGGCCTTCCCGCTGAGGGTAATACAGGATCTGACTTCCGACTTCTGTCTTGTGCGCTCTGTTCAGTTCGGACAAACCTAGAGGTTGATCTTCCCGGACAGTCGATGGGCGAGGCCGGCAAATGGGCTGCCGGCCTCGCCCCGGGCTGGCCTTACTTGATCTCGCAAGCGCCCCCGGCCTCGGTGATCTGCTTCTGAATAGCCTCGGCGTCGGCCTTGGGAATGCCTTCCTTGACAGGCTTGGGCGCGCCGTCCACCAGGTCCTTCGCTTCCTTCAGACCCAGGCCGGTGATCGCACGCACCACCTTGATCACGTTGACCTTGCTTTCCCCGGCGGCGGTCAGAATCACGCTGAACTCGGTCTGTTCCTCGGCGACAGGGGCCGCGCCGGCAGCCGCGGGAGCGGCCACCGCGACGGCGGTCGCCGCGGCGGAAACGCCGAACTTCTCTTCCATCTCCTTGATCAGCTCGGACAAGTCCAGCACGGACATGCCGGCAATTGCATCCAACACTTCAGCTTTCGAAATAGCCATGATTTACTCCTGTTATCAATACCGTGAAGTGAGAAGAGGGACTTTGCCCATCTCCTCGCACAATGGTTTAGGCGGCTTGCTTTTGGTCGCGCACCGCGGCCAGGCCGCGCGCAAACCGGGTGGGCACCTCGTTGAGCGTCTGCACGAAGCGCGCGATCGGCGCCTGCATCGTACCCATGAGTTGCGCCAGCAGTTGCTCGCGGCTCGGCAGGTTGGCAAGGTTCGTGATTTCCCCACGGGTCATCACGTGATTTGCCATCGCGCCGGCCTTGATGACGAACTTGTCGTTGGCCTTGGCGAAGTCATTCAACACCTTTGCCACTGCCACGGGATCGCTGCACATTCCGTATGCCAGCGGGCCCACCATGTGCTGGGACAGGTCCGCAAACGGGGTGTCAGCAACCGCGCGGCGCGCCAACGTGTTCTTGAGTACGCGGAAGTAGACCCCTGCCGCACGCGCCTTCGCGCGCAACACGGTCATATCCCCCACTTCCAGGCCGCGATACTCGGCAAGGACAATGGCCTCGGCGTTTGCCACTTGGGCGCCCACCTCCGCCACCGCCGCCTTTTTTTCTTCCAGATTAAGACTCAAGGTCTTCCCTCCTTCCGTTAAGTTCAGCCCCGCACCCGGTGCTTGCGGCACCTGCCCAGCAGGCAGGCGACACGCCACCGGAACCGGGGCCCCCACGGCGACCTTTGCTCAGGAGAAAACCGGCCCCCGGTGCGGCAGATCCGCACCGGAACCCAAATCCGGCACCGGTACTTGAGGGCAAGCCCCGGTACCGGCACCGTACCTCATCCTGTTTCGGGCACGCCATCTGCGTAGGCGTCAGGAAGACCGCGACGACGGCGCCGAGACGCCGCCGCCCCGCGCCATGACGGCCGCGGGGCCCTCCACCGACATTAAACCGGGACAGGTTGGTGCCCGACGCCGGGGTTTTACCCCCGTCCCTCGCTCAGCCGTTCCCGCCACCGGTGCCTACGGTCTTTGATAACCTGCCGGGACGGCGCCTTCGGCGGGCTTCCGCGCAAGCCCCTCCGCCCCGGAAGGAGCGGTTGAACCCGTGCCACCCACCAACGTGGCGCCGTTCCCCGACAGCCCAAAGTTCTTGCTGCGCAGCCATGGGTGCGGTGGGCACCCCCTGGCCTGCTTATTCCTAGCTCAGGGCCGACTGGTCGACCCGCACCCCCGCACCCATGGTGCTGGAAACGGAGATCTTCTTCAGGTAAATCCCCTTCGCGGCCGCCGGCTTCGCCCGGTTCAACGCATCCACCAGCGCCAGGAGGTTCTCCCGCAGGGCCTCCACACCAAATGAGGCGCGGCCGATGGTGCATTGCACGATCCCGCCCTTGTCGGTGCGGTACTGCACCTGGCCCGCCTTGGCGTTCTTGACCGCAGTGGCGACGTCGGGCGTTACCGTCCCGACCTTGGGGTTCGGCATCAAGCCGCGGGGCCCGAGGATCTGCCCCAACTGGCCCACCACCCGCATCGCGTCCGGGCTGGCAATGGCCACGTCGAAGTCGATTTGCCCGCCTTTCACCTGCGCCGCGAGGTCTTCGAACCCCACGATGTCGGCACCCGCTTCCTGGGCCGCGCGAGCCGCGTCGCCCTGGGCGAACACCGCCACCCGAACCTTCTTGCCGGTGCCCTGAGGCAGCACCACCGACCCCCTCACCATCTGGTCGGATTTGCGGGGGTCCACGCCGAGGTTGAAGGCCACGTCGATGGATTCGTCGAACTTGGCGGTAGCCGTCTCCTTCACTAGCGCCAGCGCATCCGCCAGGGGATAGACCTTGAGCGAATCCACTTTCGCCCGCAGGGCCTTCACACGTTTAGACAGTTTCGCCATGTCACAGCCCCTCCACTTCGACACCCATACTGCGCGCGCTGCCCGCCACGGTCCTCACCGCCGCGTCCAGATCGGCGGCGGAAAGGTCCGGCATCTTGGCCTTGGCGATGTCTTCCGCCTGGGCACGGGTAAGCTTGCCCACCTTGTCCGTATGGGGACGCGCACTGCCCTTGTCCAACCCGATCGCCTTCTTGATCAGCACGGTGGCAGGCGGAGTCTTCATGACAAAGGTGAAGCTCTTGTCCGCGTACGCCGTGATCACCACAGGGATCGGCAGACCGGGTTCCACGCCCTGGGTCTGGGCATTGAACGCCTTGCAGAATTCCATGATGTTGAGACCGCGCTGCCCCAGGGCCGGGCCGATGGGCGGGCTAGGATTGGCCTTGCCCGCCGGCACTTGCAGCTTGATGTAGCCGACAATCTTTTTCGCCACTTTAGACTACTCCTTGAAAATGGGTTCCAGCGCCCCCACCGATGACCCGGCCCGAGGCTCCCCGTTGACCAACTTAACTCAGCAAATGCAACACCCCGATCGGGGAGGAACTACGCTAGGAGCCTGTCGGACTTAAAGGAAATCGGCTGCAAATCCGCCTGACCGGTCCATAATTTCGCCGCTTTTTTGGTCAATAGAACGACTATTGACCTGCAAAATCGACAAAATCTGTCCTCGACCAGCCGAATTTTGCGAGCAGCCGCTACGCGGCTTGCCTGCCTGACCCGCTTCGCTTCGATTCTTCAAGTCCGACAGGCTCCTAGGCCTTCTCGACCTGGCTGAAATCCAACTCCACCGGGGTCGCCCTTCCGAAGATCAGCACCGACACCCGCAGCTTGCTCTTGTCGTAATTGACGTCTTCCACCATGCCGTGAAAATCGTTGAACGGTCCTTCCGTTACGCGCACGGCCTCCCCCACCTCGAACAGCACCTTCGGCTTGGGTTTCTCGACCCCTTCCTGAATCTGCTGCAGGATGCTCTCCACTTCCTGATCGGTGATGGGCGTGGGCCTCGTTGCTGTACCGCCGACAAACCCGGTGACCTTCGGCGTGTTCTTCACCAAATGCCAGGTTTCGTCCGACATCTCCATCTGCACCAACACGTATCCGGGGAAAAACTTGCGCTCGCTAATGCTCTTCTGGCCGCCCTTCATCTCGACCACCTCTTCCATCGGCACCAGAATCTGGCCGAACTGGTCCTCCATCCCCGCCCGCTGGACACGTTCCTGCAATGCTCGCTGCACGCTCTTCTCGAATCCCGAATAGGCATGCACCACGTACCACCGCTTTGCCATCATTCCCCCCGGCCCATGAGCAACTTGACCATCCACATCAGGCTTGCGTCCACCGCCCACAAGAACAGTGCCATCACCACCACCATAGCGAACACCACCGCCGTCGTCTGGAAGGTCTCTTTTCTGGTCGGCCACACCACCTTGCGCGTCTCGGACCAGGAATCCTGGCTAAACGCGAAGAACTGCTTACCCGGCGCGGTAGTCCATGCCACGGCCGCCGCCAGCACCAGCCCGCCCATCACGGCGAGCACTCTCAGCACCAGCGCGTGCTCGGAAAGATAGTAGTATCCGAATATCCCGGCAACGACCAGCACGACCGCCAAGCCCAACTTGATTTTATCTGCCATTATTTTTGAAGCCCGGGCGCAAATTGTGAATTGAAGGACCACCGCCGAGCACGGGCCGCCATGCCGGCCCGGAACTCAAACTGCTCGGAACGAGGCAAGGCCCCATGTTCTATCCCGATACTCGACTGCGTTGATGATGGCAGGCCAGGAGGGTCTCGAACCCCCAACCTTCGGTTTTGGAGACCGACGCTCTGCCAATTGAGCTACTGGCCTTCGTACGCACAAAAGGCCTGGCCCGGCACTCACCACCCTGAGCCGCCGGGGCCAGAACCCGTTTACCTGCAGCTAAATCCCAGCCTATTCGATAACCTTGGCCACTACGCCGGCGCCCACGGTGCGGCCGCCCTCGCGAATCGCGAAGCGCAACCCCTCTTCCATCGCGATCGGCGCAATCAAGGCCACCGTCACCGATACGTTGTCGCCAGGCATCACCATCTCGGTCCCCGCCGGCAGCTCCACCGCTCCCGTCACGTCCGTGGTGCGGAAGTAGAAC
>JAJZUU010000064.1 GCA_021848325.1 Pseudomonadota bacterium
ATCCTCCGTCAACACCAGTGCCGCACGTTTCGTCTTTCCCGCCATGGTCGCCCCCGTTAAGAGTTGCACAAAAACCACGGCCATTATATATCAATATGTAATGTTATTGATGGAACGTACTACTAGAAACCTCAGTTTACCGCTCATTGAAGGGAATAGGGCAATGACTCAAATGACTTTTGTTTGGTTTAACCAGTTCACCCATTGGGTGATAACGCCACGGGGCGGATTGCACGGTTCTGGCGGCACATGGCGGCGTTGCAACTCCTTGGAATGGAATAACCATTCCGCGCACCCGCAAGGGGTAGGCCGTGGCTGTAAAGCCGCTGAAGCGGCAACAGCCACGCTCTCGTTGCGCCTTGCCCCGCACCCCCATAACCGCACACTCCACCCCGTCCAACTGAGGTTTCTAGGTTCAACCGACAGAAAGAACGCCTTAAATCCGGGAATTGTGCCGAAGTCCTCGAGTCCCTGCGGGCGCACACCGAGACAGATGAGGTGGCGGATAGCGAAGCTGCGGTACGGTCTTGCCACCGCTATTTGAGCCGCCGCCGGGATCAACTCGATTACCCTGGCGCATTGGCCAACAACTTGCCGATTGGCTCAGGTGAAATCGAAAGTGCGCATCGCTACATCGTTCAGAAACGACTCAAGCTCCCGGGGTCGTGGTGGTGCGCCGCAAACGCCGAGCACATGCTGGCCTTGCGCCTGAATCGGGCAAACAAGCAGTGGGACACTTATTGGAACCAAGACAGAAAGGCCGCTTGAGTGACCACATCAGTTTGAACGCACCCCCGCCCCAACAATTCTTTGACCCGGGTGGTGGCTTTGGGTATACTTACGTGTTTCTCGAAGTAGCTGAACAAACGGAGTCCAATCATGTATGCGGTCATAAAAACCGGGGGCAAGCAATATCGCGTGAGCGCCGGCGAAAACCTTAAGATAGAGCGGATACCCGCGGACGTCGGGAGCGAGGTCGTGCTGGACCAGGTGCTGATGGTCGGCGACGGGGATATGGTTTCCGTAGGCGCCCCTCTGGTGGACGGCGCCTCGATCAAGGCCACGGTGCTCGCCCATGGACGCGGCGACAAGATCCGGATTTTCAAGATGCGCCGCCGCAAGCACTACAGAAAGACCCAAGGGCACCGTCAGGACTATACCGAAATCCGCATCGACAACATCGCCGCAAAATAAGGAGCACGAGCCATGGCACACAAGAAAGCGGGCGGCAGTTCCCGTAACGGCCGCGATTCCCATTCCAAACGCCTGGGCGTGAAACGCTACGGCGGCCAACTAATTCCCGCGGGCAGCATCATCATTCGTCAGCGCGGCACCCAGGTCCACGCCGGAGACAACGTAGGCATGGGCAAGGACCATACCCTGTTCGCCAAGGTGGACGGCAAGGTGGAGTTCTGCGTAAAGGGCGCCCAGAAACGCAAGATGGTGAACATCGTCCCCGCATAAGGTGGAGCGTCGCAGGTTGCCCGGCCCTATCGGATGATAGGGCTTTTTTTTCGATCCGGGCTGCGCGGTGCCGCCGCATTTGCCTCCACTGAAAACTCCCGATTCTCTTAAGACATGAAATTCATCGACGAAGCCACCATCGAAGTTGTTGCCGGCAAGGGCGGCAACGGCGTCGCGAGTTTTCGGCGCGAGAAATTCATCCCCCGCGGGGGGCCGGACGGCGGCGACGGCGGCCGCGGCGGCAGCATCCTGGCGGTGGCGGACTGCAACATCAACACCCTGGTCGACTATCGCTACGCCCGCGTCCACCGCGCCAAGAACGGCGCAAACGGCCGCGGCAGCGACTGCTACGGCAAGAGCGCGGAAGACATCGTGCTGCGGGTGCCGGTGGGCACGGTGGTGAGCGACCTGGACAGCGGCGAGGTCATCGCCGACCTCACCCGCCACGGCCAGGAGGTGGTGCTGGCCCGGGGCGGAAAAGGCGGCCTGGGCAACCTGCATTTCAAGTCCAGCACCAACCGGGCGCCGCGCCAGTGCACCCCGGGCGAGCCGGGCGAGCACCGGCAGTTGAGGCTGGAGCTCAAGGTGCTGGCGGATGTGGGGCTGCTGGGCATGCCCAACGCCGGCAAGTCCACCTTCATCCGCGCCGTGTCCGCTGCGCGCCCCAAAGTGGCGGACTACCCCTTCACCACCCTGCACCCGAACCTGGGAGTGGTGCGGGTAGACCACAACCGCAGCTTTGTGATCGCCGACATCCCGGGGCTGATCGAGGGGGCCGCGGAAGGGGCCGGGCTGGGCCACCAGTTCCTGCGCCACCTGGCGCGCACGCGCCTGCTGCTGCACCTGGTGGACATCGCGCCGCTGGGCGAGGTCGGCGACCCGGTGGCGCAGGCCCGGGCCATCGTCGATGAACTGCGCAAGTACGACGAGTCCCTGTACCGCAAGCCGCGCTGGCTGGTGCTCAACAAGATGGACATGTGGCCCGCCGGGCAGCGGGAGGAGCAACGCGTCCAGTTCATCCGGGACTTCGCCTGGGAGGGGAAAAGCTTTATCATCTCGGCACTCACCGGCGAGGGCTGCAAGGAACTCACCTACGCCATCATGGAGCACCTGGAACAGACACCCCGGACGGAAGAGGGCGAACTTCACGGCGCCGGCGAACCGCAAGAATAGCAACCATGAGATCCGTACTAACGCAGGCCAAACGCCTGGTGGTCAAGGTAGGCAGCAGCCTGGTCACCAACCAGGGACGGGGCCTGGACCACGCCGCCCTGGCCCAGTGGGCAGGGCAGATCGCCGCCCTCAAGGCGCTGGAGAAGGAGGTGGTGCTGGTGTCCAGCGGCGCCGTCGCCGAGGGCATGCAACGGCTGCAGTGGAAGAAGCGGCCCCACAGGGTGCACGAACTGCAAGCGGCGGCGGCCGTCGGCCAGATGGGGCTGGTACAGGCCTACGAGTCCTGCTTCCGCCAACACGGCCTGCACGCCGCCCAGATACTGCTCACCCACGACGACCTGGCCGACCGCAAGCGCTATCTGAACGCCCTTTCCACCCTGCGCACCCTGCTCGCCCTCAACGTCATCCCGGTGATCAACGAGAACGACACCGTGGTCACCGACGAGATCCGGTTCGGCGACAACGACACCCTGGCCGCACTGGTGGCCAACCTGATCGAGGCCGATGCGCTGGTGATTCTCACCGACCAAGCGGGCCTGTACACGGCGGACCCGCGCAAGGAGCCCGGCGCTACCCTGGTGGGCGAGGCACGGGCGGGCGACAAGGAACTGGAAAACATGGCGGGCGGGGCCGGCAGCCACATCGGGCGCGGCGGCATGCTGACCAAGATCCTGGCCGCCAAGCGGGCCGCCCACAGCGGCGCTCACACGGTGATCGCTTCCGGCCGGGAGCCCGACGTGCTGCTACGGCTGGCCGCGGGCGAGGCGATCGGCACCCAACTGATCGCCGAACAGATGCCGTTGGCCGCCAGGAAAAACTGGCTCGCCAACCACCTCCAACTGCGCGGCCGGCTGGTGTTGGACGCCGGGGCGGTTCGGGCGCTGCGTGCGGAGGGGAAAAGCCTGTTGCCCATCGGCGTGACGGCAGTATCCGGCAGCTTCGAACGGGGCGAGGCAGTCCTGTGCGTGGACGAGGACGGGACGGAGGTCGCCCGGGGGCTGGTCAACTACAGCGCCTCGGAGAGCAAAAAAATCCTGCGCCGGCCGAGCCGTGAGATCGAGTCGGTCCTGGGCTACGTGGACGAACCCGAGCTGATCCACCGGGACAACCTGGTGTTGCTCTAGCGTAGACGCAGGTTCGACGGTTCGACAGCGGGGCTTCACGGATTCTGGCCGTGCCGCAAGGCCTCCACTGCCTCCTTAGGGCTGCCCACGGCAATCCCGCCGGGACAGAAGAAATCGTCGAACAGCACGTGGTGCTGGCGGTTGCGGTCCTTGTACACGATGGTCCGCCAGTCGGGATGGCGCGCCGCGAACCAGGTGCCGTCGCCCCTGCCGAAGGCGTAGGCCTTGACCTGGCCGGTAGCGCAACGCATGCCTTCGAAGCTCACGTTGACCGCTCCGGAGGCGGATTTCACCACCAGGGTGTAGCGTACCACCCCGTCCTTGCCGACGGTGATGGACTTCGCGTCAATGAAGAAGCGGTTGTCGGTCGCGGCGCTCACGAAGAAGGGCAGCAGGTCCGCATCCTTGGGGTAGGCCGGCAGCTTGGCCTCCTGCTCGGTCCAAGCCTTTTGCTCTTCGTATTGGACCTGGGAGTCCCCCCAATCGGCGACGGCCAGGGCGGGAACGAGCAGGGCGAGAGCAAGCAATTTCCTCATCGGCGGGGTCCGTAGCGCAAAGCGCCAATGATACACCAGAAGCGCAATCCCCCGTTACGCCGCCAGGTCTTCCGCCAGGGACGCGCGAACCTCCGGCGCCACGGATTCGATGGCGACGCGATAGGCCGGATGGTCCACCCCCATCTCGATGTTCGCCCCCTGCCGCGCGGCGCGTGCCATGTCCGGGCTCAGTTCGAAGCGCAGGAAGTGTACCGACGAGGTCTTTTCCTCGGTTTCCCGCTCCAGGTCCTCGTCGGCGATGGGGAAGACCTTGTCGAATTCGTCTACCTTGACCCACACCTGGTTCTCGATGCCGATGAGCTTCGCCAGCATGCGCTTGCGCTCTTCCGCGTCGGTATACTCCACCATCATGGTGGCCTTCCAGTTGCTGCCGTCTGGAACCAGGGGATTGTAGGCGTCCAGTTCGTCCTGGATGCCCGCTTCCTCGAAGATTCTTTCCGCGCGCAGCATTTCCTGGACCTGATAGCGCATGGTCAGTTCGTCCTCGAAGATCAGGGTAACGTGGTTGCCCAGGGAGACGGCACGCGTCTTCTTGTGCGCCATCACCTTGGCGCGGAAGTCCTTGCGCGCCTTGGCGTAGTCTTCCAAGCTGAGCAGGCTGTCGCGAGTTATCTTTGCCATTGCATTTCCTTGATTATTTGGTTGCGGGTTTCCTTACAGGCCGTAAGCGATCCGAATCAGGGTCAACGGGTGCTGTTTCTGCGCGCGGCTTTCCCCCATCCCCTGCAGGATGTGGCGGCCGGCGATGGCGCAGTCCGAGCTGATGTAGTCCGGGTCCGGCGCGGCCATCTGCTTGAATACCGGCTTGCCGATCTTCATGGACTGCTCGAAGTGCTCGGTCTTGACCCCCCAGGTGCCGTCGTGGCCGGAGCAGCGCTCCACCGTGGTGACCTTGGTATCCGGCACCATCTGCAGCAACTCCCTGGTCTTGAGACCCATGTTCTGCACCCGCAGGTGGCAGGGGACATGATAGGAAACCGTGCCCAGCGCCTGCTTGAAGTCGGTCTTGAGCAGCCCGTCGGCGTGGCGCAGCACCAGGTATTCGAAGGGGTCGAACATGGCCTCGGCCACCGCCTTGACGTCCGGGTCGTCCGGGAACATCAGGGGCAGTTCCTGTTTGTACATCAGGGTGCAGGACGGCACCGCCGTGAGTATGGCGTAGCCCTCCCGCGCCAGGCTGGCCAGATGGGGGATATTGGTCTCCTTCAAACGGTTGACCGCCTCCAGGTCGCCCAGTTCCAGCTTGGGCATGCCGCAGCAGGCCTCCTTTTCCACCAGCCGCGCCGGCACCTCGTTGTGGGCCAGTATCTTGAGCAGGTCATGGCCGATGCCCGGCTCGTTGTAATTTACGTAGCACGTGGCGTAAATGGCCACCTTTCCCGGGGCGCGGGTGCCTGCCTTCACCGGGAAGCCCTCGTTCGCCACGGCCGTGCTGCGGAACTTGGCGCTGGTGTATTCCGGCAGCTTGCGCCCCTGATGCACCCCCAGCACCTTGTCCATGATCTTGCGGGTGGCCGGGGTCCTGTTCACCGCGTTCACCACCTGTACCACCACCGGGATGGACGCCAGCTTGCCCACCGCGTCCGTGCTGGACAGCAGTTTGTCGCGAAATTTGGCCCCTCCCTTCTTGAACTTGACCGCCTTGGCCCGCAGCATGAGATGGGGGAAATCCAGGTCGAAGGGGTGCGGCGGCACATAGGGGCACTTGGTCATGAAACACATGTCGCACAGGTAGCACTGGTCGACCACGGCCCAGTAGACCTTCCTGTCGACTCCGTCCAACTCGCCGCCGGGTGCCTCGTCGATGGCGTCGAACAACATGGGAAAGGCATTGCACAGATTGAAGCAGCGCCGACACCCGTGGCAGATGTCGTAGACGCGGTGCAATTCCTTGAAAAGGGATTCCTCGTTATTGAACTCCGGATTCCGCCAATCCAGCGTGTGCCGTTTCGGGGCTTCGAGGCTGCCTTCGCGGGTGGTCATGATTGTGATGTCCTTGGCTATAACCGCGGCGCGATCAGCCAAAGGGGTACCTGCATTTCCCCCACGCGCCTGCCGGTGTGTGTCTTGTTATGTAGAGGGGCCGCTAATCCGGCCCCGCCCTCCTGTTCAGAATTGCGGCCGATGGGCCGCACGAGGCCACCCTGGGGGATCGCGATTCGGGCCGCTTTCCCCCATGGTAACACCTCGGTGTACCGCTACCGCATTAGTCCACCAGGGAATCCAGGGACTTCTGGAAACGATTGGCGTGGGAACGCTCCGCCTTGGCCAGGGTCTCGAACCAGTCGGCGATCTCGTCGAAGCCTTCCTCGCGGGCGGACTTCGCCATGCCGGGGTACATATCGGTGTACTCGTGGGTCTCGCCTGCGATGGCCGCCTTCAGGTTGTCGCGGCTGCTGCCGATCGGCAGCCCGGTCGCGGGGTCGCCAACCACCTCCATGTATTCCAGATGGCCATGGGCGTGGCCGGTCTCGCCTTCAGCGGTGGAGCGGAACACCGCTGCCACGTCGTTTTGCCCTTCCACATCGGCCTTGGCCGCGAAGTAGAGGTAGCGGCGATTGGCCTGGGATTCACCGGCAAAAGCTTCTTTCAGGTTTTCGTGAGTCTTCGATCCTTTGAGTTCCATTAGGTCTCTCCTTGATTTGAGGTAACAAACAGCTTCGGACAAGTTGCAGCGCTTCCGACAGGGGCGCCTTGCTAGAGCACCATGCGGGCGTATGCCGCAATCGTGCCCAGCCAGTCTTTAGACTTAATCTAAACTGTAAACGAAGTATATATTCGCCTTGGGAGACTGTCAAATACTTTGTGTTATCCCGCCTTCCGGCGGGCAGGGGCAGGCAAACGGTTCGGCGCGCGCGCCATACCGTCTGTGTATAGTACCGGCCAGTCCCTCTGTCAAGTATCGGGGCTTGTCGTCGGCCCGGACCCGAGGGGGGCGGTTGGGGATGCCGCGCCAGGTTCACCGCTTCGGGTGACGGCGGCCGGCAGCGGCAATCTACGCCCGGCCGCTACGTCACGAAAATATCCGGCGGGTTGATGGACTGTGGCCCACGTTGGCGTAGCCGTCCAGCCGCCATCCCTGGGCAAATCTTCTCCTGTGGCCGCCGGGCGCTCTTATTCCGTCAGGCGCCGGAGCAGTAAGGGCTCCGACCGCCGGGAGCAGCATTGTCCAGATATTGGACAAGTTCGCCCAGGGCCAAACGATAGACTTCGCGTTTGAACTCTATCACCGAATCAAGGGACACCCAGTACTCGTTCCAGCGCCAGGCGTCGAACTCGGGATGGCCGGTGGCGCGCAGGCAGACATCGCAGTCGCGGCCGGTGAGCCGCAGCAGAAACCATATCTGCTTTTGCCCCTTGTAACTGCCGCGCCATTCCCGTTTGACCCATTTGGTCGGAACGTCATAGTGCAACCACCCCTGAGTGCGCCCCAGGATACTCACGTGGCCCGGCTGCAGCCCCACTTCCTCGCGCAGCTCCCGATACATGGCCTGCTCTGGGGTTTCCCCCCATTTTATCCCCCCCTGAGGGAACTGCCAGGAATGCTCCCTAATGCGTTTGCCCCAAAATACCTCGTCCTTCGCGTTGCAGAGGATAATGCCAACGTTGGGGCGGTATCCGTCGCGATCAATCATGATAACCACCGATGCTCAAGCTTTAACAATTAACCCGATTTTTCCACATTTCTCCATTTTTTGAAAGTTTCCCGGGAGATATCTGCGCCGCGTGCCGGCCACTCCCCCTCGCTCGCCCCCCAATTCGCACGCCGTACCGGGCGTTTCCTCCGTTACCGTCTATATGCGGTGGCCGGGGGCGATTATCAATAACCGCCCCCCGCAGCGGGGCCGCTCCGGGACAAAAAATGTCCTTTTTTCGGGGCGCTGCCGGCCGCTTCCGGAACAAAAGGGCAAAAATCTTACTTATCGGCGCTCCCCGCCCCGGGCCAGCCGGTCACACCAACAGCCTCCTTTCCGAGCACGCGTTCATCACCTTGAGAGCCTCGACGAAGCGCAGGAACTCCAGCCCGTAAGCCGCTTCCAGTTTCCTGGCGCGCGCCCGCAGGTCGTCCCAGCGCGGCTTGCCGGGGCTCTTTTTCAAAGCCAACACGATGACGTTGCCCCGCCTTTCCGCGGGCAGGCATAGAACCCGCCCCCCGAAGCTGGTCTCGATACGCGACAGATAGGCGTCGAACTGCCGGTCATTTGCCCACAGGTTAACCACCAGCACCCCGTCCTCGCCAAGGGCATCCGCGCAGGAATCGTAGAATGCCTGGGTGGCCAGCGCCTCCACCTGACGCACCCCGTCGAAGCCGTCCACCATCACCACGTCGGCGCTCCCGGGGTGGGCCCCCACGTACGCCCCGCCCTCCCCGATCTCGAGGGTCAGCCTTTCGTCATCGGGAGGGACATGGAAATAGGCGCGGGCCGCCGCCACCACCCGGGGATTGATCTCCACCACGGTGGTTCGGGCCGATGGCAGACGGTGATAGATGTACTTGGCCAGGGAACCGCCCCCCAGGCCGATCATCAGGACCCTTTCCGGCCTGGGATAGAACAGCAGGAACGCCATCATGCTGCGGGTATAGGCAAGCTCCAGGTCATGGGGCGCGCCGATGCGCATCGAGCTTTGCACGGTGTCGCTGCCCAGATGCAGCGAGCGCACACCGTTTTTCTCGCTCACCTCGACCGCCTCGTCGGCGACCTTGCGGGCGCGCCATTTGGAAAGAAACTTCATGGCCTGAATCGGATGTAGGGACACGAATTGCGGGAAACCGGGCTATTATATCGCCCCCTTCCCCGCAGATGCAGCCCCTTGCGCCGGCGGCAGAGTTTTCCGCCAGGCAAGAGCGCTGCCGGGGCGGGCTGTCGCCGTGTCGCTATTCGCAGTAAAATTGCCGCTTTTGAGCATCTTAGGACGAGACCATGCGCGTTTCACAATTCTTCATCTCCACCCTCAAGGAGGCCCCGGCCGAAGCCGAACTGGTGAGCCACAAGCTGATGCTGCGGGCCGGCCTGATCAAGCGCCTGGCCAGCGGGCTGTATACCTGGATGCCGCTGGGCCTGCGCGTGCTGCGCAAGGTGGAGGCAATCGTGCGCGAGGAAATGGACCGCAGCGGGGCCGTCGAACTGCTGATGCCCGCGGTGCAACCGGCCGAGCTATGGCATGAATCCGGCCGCTGGGAGCGCTACGGTGCGGAACTGCTGCGGATCAAGGACCGCCATCAGAGGGACTTCTGCTTCGGGCCCACCCACGAGGAGGTCGTCACCGACGTGGTGCGGCGCGAAGTAAAGAGCTATCGTCAGTTGCCGCTCAATTTCTATCAGGTCCAGACCAAGTTCCGCGACGAGATCCGCCCCCGCTTCGGGGTGATGCGGGCACGGGAATTCGTGATGAAGGATGCCTACTCGTTCCACGCGAACAAGGAGAGCCTGGACCGCACCTACGCCGTCATGTTCGACACCTACACCCGCATCTTCACCCGGCTGGGCCTGAAATTCCGCGCCGTGGCGGCGGATACCGGCAGCATCGGCGGCACCGCGTCCCACGAATTCCATGTGCTGGCGGATTCTGGAGAGGACGCCATCGCCTTCTGCCCGGCTTCGGATTATGCCGCCAATGTGGAACTGGCCGAGGCGGTGGAACCGGAAACGCCCCGTGCCGCCCCGGCGCAATCCATGGAAAAGGTCGCCACCCCGGGCCGCCACAGCATAGGGGAAGTGGCCGCCTTTCTTAAAGTAACGCCGCAACTGACCGTTAAAACCCTTATCGTGGAAGGTGAGACGGGCCTGGTCGCCCTGCTGCTGCGCGGCGATCACACCCTGAACGAGGTCAAGGCGGGCAAGCTGTCCCAGGTAGGCGCGCCGTTGCGCTTCGCCTCCGAGGCGCAGATTCGCGAGGCCGTGGGCTGCGGCACGGGGTCCCTCGGGCCGGTGGGACTGGGCCTGCCGATATTGGCCGACCGGGCCGTGGCGGCCATGGGCGATTTCGTATGCGGCGCCAACGAAGACGGTTACCACCTGCAGGGGGTCAACCTCGGGCGCGACCTGCCGGAACCGGTGTTCGTGGACATCCGTAACGTGGTGCCGGATGACCCCAGCCCGGACGGCAAAGGCCGGCTGGAACTCTGCAGAGGCATCGAAGTGGGCCACATCTTCCAACTGGGGACCAGGTACTCGGCGGCGCTGGACGCCACCTTCCTGGACGAGGGCGGGCAGTCGCGGGTCATGGAGATGGGCTGCTACGGCATCGGCGTGTCGCGCATCGTGGGGGCGGCCATCGAACAGAACCACGACGCCCGGGGCATCATTTTCCCGCCGGCCATGGCGCCCTTCGCGCTGGTCATCGTGCCCATCGGCATGAAGAAGAGCGAGGCGGTCAGGAGCGCCGTGGAGGCCCTCTACCGGGAGCTGCGGGAAGCCGGCGTCGAAGTGCTGCTGGACGATCGGGACGAGCGCCCCGGGGTGATGTTCGCCGACCTGGAGCTGACGGGCATCCCGCACCGCGTGGTGGTGGGGGAGCGCGGTCTCAAGGAAGGCCAGGTAGAGTACCAGGGCCGGCGGGACGAGCAGGCCCGGTCCGTCCCTTTGCAAAACGCCGTGGAGTTTCTAAAATTAAAAACATGCACAAGCTGATTGTCTTGCCGCTGTTGCTGTATGCGGCCGCCGTCTTCGCCGGCGCCCAGGTGCAGGAGCCCCTGAGCCCTGAGGTGAGGCTCGCCCTGCAGCGGGCCGTGGGCGAATCCGACAGCCTGCGGCTGGCGTTCGCCAGCCCGGCCGAGGCCGAGGCGTGGATTACCGAAATGTCGCGCCGCCTGCAAAAGCACATACCGGACGACTTCATCCGCGTGCGCTTCCTGAAGACCCTGCACTACGAAGCCACCCGCGCCGGCCTGGACCCGCAACTGGTGCTCGGGGTGATCCAGGTGGAGAGCGCGTTCAACAAATACGCCATCTCCGGTGCCGGGGCCCGCGGCTACATGCAGGTCATGCCGTTCTGGATCAGGGAGATCGGCAACAAGGGCGACGACCTGTTCGAGATGCGGACCAACCTGCGCTTCGGCTGCACCATCCTGCGCTACTACCTGGATCTGGAAAAGGGCAACCTGTTCCGGGCCCTGGGGCGCTACAACGGCAGCCTGGGGCAGGCCTGGTACCCCAACCGGGTGGTCGCCGCCTGGCGCAATGCCTGGGCCTATCCGGCCGCGAGCAGGACCGCCCAGGCCAAGGCGGACCACCCTGGCTGAAGGAGATCTCCCGCGGCCCCCGTCCCGCTCACTGCAGCTTGAGGGTGGCCGGAGTCCCCGCCCGCAACTGCTCCCGTACCGGGAACACGACGTCCACCGGGTAGGTAACCTCGTTCTTTTCGGTTACCGGCTCCAGTCCCAGAGTCTTGACCCTGCCGGCATAATCCTTGCCGGCGACGCTCACCGTCACCGACTGCCCCGGCTTGAGCCGGTCGATCTGATTGTCGTACAATCTCGCCCGTGCCAGCATCTCGCCGCTTTTCGCCAGCACCAGCAGGGTCTGCGGCTTGAGCCCCGCGGCCACGGCCTGCCCGGGCTCCGCCTTCCGGGCTACCACCACCCCGTCGAAGGGCGCCCGTAGCACGGCGTCCGCCAGATTTTTCCGATCCAGTTCCAGGTGCCCCTGCGCCTCGCCCAGCATGGCCGCGGCGCGGGCATGCCGCAGCTTGGCCTGATCGAGTTCGGAGGTGGAGATCACGGTGCGGTTGTACAGTTCCTGCACCCGGTCCAGGTTGCGCTTGGCGTCCGCGACTTCCGCCCTGGCGCGCGCCACGGCGGCCTGGCTCTCGGCCACCTTGGCCCGGTAGCGCCCGGCGTCCAGGGCGAGCAGTACCTGCCCCTTCTTTACCCGCTGGCCAACCCCCGCCTCCACCGTCTGCACCACCCCAGAAACGGGCGTGGACAGATCGACCCGCTGCGACCACTCCAGCACCGCCGGGATATCCGCCGCCAGCGCCGCCTGGGAAGCCAGCACCCACATACCCATGTACAGCCATCGTTTCATGGTGCCGCCTCTCCTCCTGCACCCGGTCGCGCCGACCGGGCATGGCCTGATTGATCGGTTCCATCGCCGCCGGCGGTTTCCCCCAGCGGCTCGCCCGCCAGGGCCTCCAGACGGGCGATGGCCAGCGCCAGCCGGTATTCGGTACGGCGTTGGCGCAGCGTTGCCTCGACCGTTTTCGCCATGGAATCCCCGAGGTCGGTCTTGAGTTCCACCTCGTACTGGCCCCGCGCCTTCTCCAGGGCCAGGTCCCGGTAGTACGCCTGCTTTTTGGCCGCCTGCCGCGCTACCTGCCGCAACCGCTGGATATCCAGATAGGTTTCCAGCAGCGCCTGGGTCAGATCCATCTTGAGCTTCGCCACCCCTGCCTGGAGCCGCTGGAACTGGGCCTGCTCCCGGGCCAGACGCGCGTCCACCCGGCCGCCCCGGTACAGCGGCCAGGACAATATCACGCCCGCGCTCAGCCGGTTACGGGTGGACGAGGCGCGGCTATAATCCCCCGCTTCCGCCTCGGCGTCCAGGAGAGGGCGGGTTTCGGCGCGAATGGACTCCAGGCGTCCCTGCTCGGCCGCGAGCAGGTCGCGCTGGGCCCGCAGTCTTGGATTCTCGGCCAGCATCACCGGGATCAGGGCCTCGTATTCGGGAAGAGGGCGGTCGTTGCCGGAGAGTTTCGGATCTTCCAGGGCATCGGGCAGATCGCCGGGACGGTTCATGGCATTGGCGAGCAGCGCCCGGGTGATGCGCCGGCGCTGATCGCTGGCCTCGCGCTTGACCCGCTGGTCTTGATAGCGGGCCTCCAGTTCGGCCAGATCGACCCGTGATATCTGACCCGTTTCCAGCCGATCCCGGGCGTGGTCGAAGTTGACGTAGGCGATCGCCATCAGTTCGTCGTCCGCGGCAAATTGCAGATCGGCCAGCAGCACGTCGAAAAACCGGGACATGATCTCGATCCGGCGCTGCTGGCGGACGTCCAGCAACTGGGACTGGCGGGCCTGCAGTTCGAATTGTGCCGCCTGCCGCGCCGCGCTGCTGCGGCCGAAATCGTAGAGGTTCTTGCGCGCGGTAAGCCTTACGCTGTTGTCGGCGGTGAAGCCGTCGTCTCCCACGGTGGGGTCGCCGCCGGCCAGCCTTCCCTCCAGGGCGACGGACAGGTCCTGGACGGTGTCCGCCAGGCGGGCATCGGCCGACGCGGCGTCGCGCTGAGCCTCGGCCGCTCGCAGCTCGGGGTGGGGGGCATCCGCCGCGGCCAACGCCTCATCGAGGGTAAGCGGCTTGCCGGGGTCGGCAGCCTGGGCATGGCACGCGAAGGATAGGCAAAAAAGGCCGGACAACAGCCACCGCGCGCAGCGGTGCCTCATCTACCGCTCTGCATCTTGTACCGGGCAAAGGGCATCTGCCTGTACTCGCCATCGACCACGTACTTGCCCAGCAGCAGAAATTCGCCGGCATCCTTGGCCACACCGGTGAACCGCGCCACCTGGTCGCCGCGGAGATCATAGAAGGCGAACACCGGCGTCGCGCGCGCGCGGTTCTCGGCGGAGAACACCTTTTCCGTGGTCTCCTTGCCTTTGAAGTCCGTCATGGGCGTGTCGCCCCTGATGTCCACGCTGAATATAAGGAAATGCTTGCGGTAGTAGTCCTGGACCTCGGACTGGTTCAGAACGGTAGTTTCCATCCTGCGGCAAAACGGACACTCGGCCTGCTCGTACATGAGCAGGATGCCGATCTTGCCCTCGCGCCGGGCGTTGTCCAGCTCGGCCTTGAAGTCGCCGAACTTCTGGTTGAAAAAGAATTGATTGACATCGCGGGTCTCGGCCGCGGCGGTCGTGGCGAGAAGCAGAAGCAAAACCACCGCGATAAGTTTTTGCATTGCTTCCCCCAGGTTGTGTCCGGTCTGCTACCGATTCCTGGCAATATAGCTTTCCACCGCCTGCCTCGTCAACGCGCCTACATTGTATGCCACCATCTTGCCCTTGGGGTTGAACAGGTAACTGGTCGGCAAGCCGTCGATGGACCCGAACTGGGCGGCGATCCGGTCGTTGCCCAGAACGATGGGGTAGGACACCATCATGCTTTGGGCGAACTGTTTGACGTAGTCCGCACTCTGGTACTCCATGGCCACGCCGATCACCTCCAGGTCCTTGTTCTTGTGGGCGTCGTGCAGGGCGACCAGGTCGGGAAGCTCCCGCAGGCAAGGCGGGCACCAGGTGGCCCAGAAGTTCACCAGCAGCCATTTGCCCTTGTAGTCCGCCAGATGGTGGGTCTTGCCCTGGGTATCGGTGAGAGAGAAGCCCTGCCCGTAAGCACCGGCGGACACGACGACAAAGCAGAGCAGCAACAAAACGCGTTTCAACAATCACCTCCTCCGATTACAATATGTCCCTTGAGCCGGTAGGTATGGAAAGACGACCTACCGGGCAAACGCAACCCCTGGCGGACAGCCGACAAAATGAACCATTACCGAATTGAGAAAGACTCGCTGGGCGAGTTCAAAGTTCCGGAATCCGCCTGGTATGGCATTCAGACCGCCCGCGCGGTGGACAATTTTCCGATCTCCGGGCGCGGTCCCGATCCCGATTTTATCCGATCCCATGTCCAAATCAAATACGCGGCGGCCATCGCCAACTGCCAGCCGGGATGGCTGGACGAGGCGAAGCGGGACGCCATCGTCGCCGCCTGCGAGCGCATCCTGGCGGGCGAATTCCTCGACCAGTTCGTGGTGGACCGGTTCCAGGCCGGCGCCGGCACCAGCCACAACATGAACAGCAACGAGGTCATCGCCAACCTGGCCAACGCGGCCCTGGGCGGCGAGCGGGGCAAGTACGTGCCGATCAACCCCAACGACCACGTCAACATGGGGCAGAGCACCAACGACACCATCCCCACTGCCATCCGCCTGGCGGCGCTGGCCAAGCTGCCGCGCCTGACCGGCGCGGTGGAGGAAATGGCGGCGGCGTTCGAGCGGATCGCCGCGCGGGAGCGGGACACGGTGAAGAGCGGGCGCACCCACTTGCAGGACGCGGTGCCCACTACCCTGGGCCGGGAATTCGCCGGCTACGCCTGGACCCTGCGGCGGGCCGCCCAGAATATCGCCGCCGTCCGTCCCCGGCTGTGCGAGATCGGCCTCGGCGGCTCCGCGGCCGGCACCGGGCTCAACACCGCCCCGGACTATCCCCGGCGGGTGGCGGCCGAGTTGGCGCGGCTCACCGGCGAGCCGATCGCGGCCAGCGACCTGACGGCGCAAATGCAGTCCATGCTGGACCTGCAGCAGTTGTCCGCCCAGATCAGGGGGCTGGCCCTGGAACTCACCCGCATCGCCAACGACCTGCGGCTGCTGGCCTCCGGGCCGCGCACCGGCCTGGGGGAGATCACCCTGCCGGCGGTGCAGCCGGGCTCCTCCATCATGCCCGGCAAGGTCAACCCGGTGATGTTCGAGATGCTGAACCAGGTGTGCTACCAGGTGCTCGGCCAGGACGCGGCGGTGGCCTACATGGTTCAGGCCGGACAACTGGAACTGAACGTGATGATGCCGGCCCTGGGTTCGGCCCTGTTCGACGCCATGGACTGGCTCAGCAACGGCATCCGGGCCGCCACCGAGAAAAACCTCGAAGGGCTGGTGGTGAACCGGGAGCGCTGCGCCGCCTTCATCCACCAAAGCGTGGGCCTGGCCACCCTGCTCAACACCCGGATCGGCTACATGCGGGCGGCGGAGATCGCCAAGGAGTCGGAAAAAAGCGGCAGACCGGTGCGGGAGATCGTGGCCGAGCACGACATCATGGCCCCGGAGGCGTTCGACGAGCTGGTGCTTAGGGCGGCCCGGGACGGCCGGATCGACTGAGGCGTCGAGAAACAATAATTTGGACATTTGCCGTGACTGATTTGCGCACAGGCCACGAAGCAAGTCGCGCCGTTGTGTCATTCACAACAAGCGGCTTGCGACACCGGCATGTGCGCAAAGCAGCCGCGGCCCGGAGGGTTGCGGCG